>JAFTQM010000090.1 GCA_017462755.1 Lachnospiraceae bacterium
GAGGACCCTCAGCTGCTGCAGCGGACTGTGCTGGCATAGCAGATACTACCATAGCCATAGCCGATACAAAAGCGATCTTCTTGAAGAACTTCTTCATATCTTTCTTCCTCCTTAAAAAATATGTGGTTTGGTATTATATTGCCGGAAAACTCTTGACAAATTCGAAATGATGGTTAAATTATATATTAAGCATCATTTAGTAAAGATTGGGTAAGTATATACTATAGAAGGAGGTACTTTTTATGAGTACAAAAAGATTCACAAACCTGATGCAGGGAAAAGACAATTTACTGGCAGGTAATACAATGCAGGAATATACTGTAGAGGAATGGTATCTTTGCTGGATACGCAACTTTAAGGAACCTACCGTAAAACGCGGAACACTCGATAGTTACAATTGTATGTTTCGTTTCTACATCGGTCCCTTCCTCGGCAATATCAAGTTGAAGCATCTAAACAGCACAGAAATCCAAAGTTTTTACAATGAGCTTGCCAAAAATGACTATTCCAAATCCACCATTACCCTGATTCATGCATTACTTACCAATCTGCTTCGTTATGCTTACCGTATGGGATTGATGGAGAAAAACCCTATGGAAATGGTAATTCTTCCGCGCGCACGTAAAAAACAGGAGCGCCGGGTGCTTAGTCGTGAAGAACAGCAGCTGCTTCTTTCCTATATAAAAGGAACCGAAATCGAAATGATTGTTACCGTTGCCTTAGCCACCGGTATGCGAATTGGAGAATTATCCGGATTGACATGGGATAATATTGATTTTAGCAAAAACGAGATTCATGTATTAGAAATCTTAAAGAAACAACGCGGCGGTGATTTTTATAAAGACACTCCCAAAACAGGCAAAAGCCGGCGTACTATTCCGCTATTACCGCAAATTTCCTCCAAACTGCGAAAATATCAGCAGCTTCAGGAATATTGGCGCAAGGCCGGTCATCTGCCGCAGGAGCGGCGGGATTTGGGACATCTGGTATTCTTGCGCGAAAACGGTGCACCGTTCTCCGACCTTTTCCTCTGCCGCCAATTAAAAAAAGCTGCCGAGCGAATCGAGCAGGATGGCATTCCATTTGCGCCGATTACCCCTCACTGCCTGCGTCATACCTTCGCTACCCGCGCCTTGGAAAACGGTATTTCTGCCAAGGTGGTGCAGGAATTGTTAGGACACAGCACTATCACACTGACGTTGGATTTATATACACATGTAATGCAGGATACAAAGACCGAAGAAATTCAGAAAATTGCAGATTTATTCTAGGGAAGCACTGATTAATTCAGTGCTTCCCTAGAAGCCTCTGGCAGATCGCACGAATTTGCAGAAGAAATTGCAGCTTCGCTGCGCAAATTCGGCGAGAAAGCACTGATTAATTCAGCGTTTCCCTAGCTGATAACAAAAAGAAACACCCACATAAGCAGGAAGCTGTTCCCCAAAAGCAAACCCAAAAAATCTGGTTTGATAGAGACTGTCTCTCCCATTCATGTGGGTGTTTTTAATTTAACGAAAGAAAATCCCCCGTTTCACAACAATTCCTTTTCATTAAAAATTTTCATCTTACAAATAAAGCTCTCCCTCAAACACCGTTACTGCCGGTCCGGTCATAAAAACGCGGTTGTTTTCTCTGTCATAGCGAATACGCAAATCACCACCTAACATATGTACCGTTACTTCATCCTCCGTCAAACCGTTCAGAATTGCTGCCATAGTGGTTGCACAGGCACCGGTTCCGCATGCCCAGGTCTCATCCGAGCCTCTCTCCCACACACGCATATTTACCGTTCGACGGTCCAATATCTGCACAAATTCGGTGTTGACTCTCTCCGGAAATCTTTCATGACGCTCAAAGAGCGGACCTACCTCAGCCAACGGAAAATTCTTAGTATCCTCTACAAACACAACCGTATGCGGATTTCCCATCGACACTGCAGTCATACGATATTCCTTGCCGCCTACGATAATTGGCTCGTCCACCACCTTCTCGCCCTCTGCAAGCACCGGAATCTGCTCCGGTCGGAATCTCGGCTCGCCCATATCTACCGTAACCTCGGTTACACGCTCATCTACTACCGTCAGCTGCAAATACTTAATCCCTGCCAGCGTATCCACTGCCACCTCGGTTTTCTTGGTCATTCCGTGGTCATACACATATTTTCCGACACAACGAATGGCATTGCCGCACATCTCTCCCTGCGAACCGTCCGCATTGTACATCTCCATAAAAAAGTCTGCTTTGTCGGATGGCTTAATCAGAATCAAACCATCCGAGCCGATTCCAAAATGACGCTCGCTCACCCGGATTGCCAGCTCCGGTGCATTCTCCACCTTCTCCTCAAAGCAATTCACATAAACATAATCATTTCCGCAACCCTGCATCTTTGCAAATTTCATCTTCCCTACCTCATTTCTATAGCATACTCAATATCATCTCTGCCATCTCTGTCAGATTCGTTCCACTGTCCATACTATTCTTTTGGATATAGCGGTGTGCCTCTTCCTCCGTCATATGATTTCGCTGCATCAATACCAGCTTTGCTTTTTCTATGACTGCCTTTTCTGCCTCACTCCGGCCTCGCGATGTGCTTCCCGTGCTTTCCTGTTTGGTGTGCTGCGAACGCCTTGCAGCAACCGAAGACCGACGCAGCATCATTTGAATGGTATCCAAAAAATCCTTTGTCCTCAGCGGCATACTGACCGCCATAATATTGTCGCCGGTAACTTCGGATATTCTTGCTGCCGAAACCAAAAGCAGCATTTCAAAGCATCTCGGCAGATAGGTATTGATTTCCCGAAACGACATATCCGACATACGATAACCACTAATCACGATTCCTCTATCCAGCTCATTGGCAATACTTACCGCCTGCGCTCCTGTTGTACAGACCGCATGTACCTCAAACCCATTTCTCACAAGAAGTGCTTTGATTGCATTCGCATCCTCCAGCTTTGGCAACACAATTACTATGCTTAACAAACTGGTTCCCTCCTGTTTTCGTTTCAGACCTCCAACAAAACCACAGAAACGCTGATTAGAAGCGGTCCAGATATTTACGAACTTCCCATTCCGAAACGCTTGTGCAGTATTCCTTCCACTCTGCACGTTTCGCAGAAATGTAGCTTTTTACTAATTGTTCTCCCAGCACCTCGCACATATACGAATCCTGCTCCAATGCGTCTATCGCTGCTGACAAATGCTCCGGCAAGTTACGGATTCCGCGTTCTTTGCGTTGTGCATCGGTCATTGCATAAATATTTCCTTCCACTTTGGTCGGCGGCTCCAGCTGATTTCTAATTCCGTCCAATCCGGCTGCCAGACAAACCGCCAGTGCCAGATACGGATTGGCAGAAGGGTCCGGGCAACGAAGCTCAATCCGGTTAATCTTTCCGTTTTTTACGCCGGTACGCACCAATGCCGTCCGGTTGGCGGATGCCGACCATGCCACATACACCGGTGCACCATAGCCCGGAACCAGACGCTTATAAGAATTTACTAACGGATTGGTAATCGCTGTAATCGCATCAATATGCTTTAGCAGACCGGCTATAAAATAACGTCCCGCCTGACTCAAGCCATCCTCTGCTTCCTCACAATAAAAAATATTTTTTCCGGTTGCATCATACAAGGACAGATTCAGATGCATACCGGAACCGTCAACACCGCTTTTCGGCTTCGGCATAAAGGTCGCATGCAAACCATGCCTTCTGGCAATTGTTCGCACCGCCATACGGAAAGTCATAATATTGTCTGCTGTTGCTAACCCTCCGTCATATTTGAAATCAATCTCATGCTGTGCAGGTGCATTGGCATGATAGGAAGCTTCCACCTCAAAGCCCATCTGTTCCAGCGTCATAACAATCTCTCTTCTAGCGTTCTCTCCCGCATCAACCGGTCCGACATCAAAAAAGCCTCCACGCTCGTCCGTATCGGTCGTAACGTCTCCATTCTCTTCCATATCAAACAGGAAAAATTCACATTCCGGGCCTGCCTTAAAGAGATAGCCCAGTTCCTTTGCCTGCGCTAATACTTTTTTTAACACCAACCGGGAATCACTGCCAAACGGTGTGCCGTCCGGATGATAGACATCGCAGATAAAGCGCGCCACCTTGCCCTGCTGCGGCCGCCACGGAAAAATTTCAAAGGTTGATAAATCCGGATACAAATACAAATCCGGCTCCTCCATCTGCGAAAAACCCTCGATTGCCATACCGTTAAATACACATTGATTACTCAACACTTTTTCTAACTGGCTGGTGGTCACTGCCATATTTTTGAAATTGCCGAAAATATCCGTAAACTGAAGCCGTATAAACTCTACGTCCTCTTCCTCTACCATCCGAACAATATCCTGCTTTGTATAGTTTCTCATTTCTCGCAGCTCCTTTTATCGTTATTTGAGAGAAACGCTGAATCAATCAGTGCTTCTTAAGGTACTCCAGAACCTTTTCCACCGAATCATTTAATACCAGCTCCGGCGATATTCCGGTCTCCGCAATCAGCTCAGCTGCCGCATCATGCACGCCCAATGCAAAGGTTACATGTGCATCACTTCCCATCAATACCGGCACCTGATACTTTTCGCAAAGCTTAAGCATCCTTTGGTCATTTTCTCTGGCTCCCACCCGGAATGCATCCGGTGCCAGCGACGCATTGTTGATTTCCAATATCACGCCATACTCCTTCGCTGCTGCCACGACTGCCTCATAATCCAGCGGAAATCTGCCGTCATCCGGATGTCCGATGATACGAACATGCGGATGCTTCATCGCATTGATTACTGCCGAGGTATTCTCCTGCAAAGTCCCCGGTGCCATGCACGGCGGATGCAGACTGGCAATACAAAAATCCAGCTTTTCCGTAATCCGCTCCGGCAAATCCACTTCTCCCGCCGGATTGAGTATATTGAGCTCCGCTCCGAACAATACCCGGATTCCCTGCTGTTCTCTCGGAATAATATGCAGGTTGGTAAAATAAAATTCGTGGCAGGTACCGGGCATCTTCGGTGCATGCTCAGTAATTCCAAGCAGGCGGATTCCCTTTGCGACTGCTGCATTTATCATCTCCTGAATCGTATTGTAGGCATGTCCGCTCGCTATGGTATGCGTATGCAAATCAATAATATCCTTCATATTTCTCCTCTTTATTTCAGAAAACCATTTACAATCTGCGCTTCTGCCTCTGCTTCCGTCAAACCTAAGGTCATCAGCTTGATAATCTGCTCTCCTGCAATCTTTCCGATGGCCGCCTCATGAATCAGACTGGCATCCACATGATTTGCCGTAATTTCCGGAATCGCACTGACACTGCCCTCATCCATCAAAATCGCGTCACACTCACTGTGACCCATGCATTTATTATTGCCGTTGATTTTGGATAAAAACAGCTGCTTCGACTGGTCTCTCGCCACCGAACGGGAAATCAGATTGGTTCCGCAATCCTCACCGTTCAAATCCACTTCAAAATTTGTTTCGGCATACTGCTTGCCATGCGTCATAATCTTTTCCTTAATGACCAGTGTCGCACGGTCCTTTAGCTCTGCCTTGGTATTCCGCACCGTGGAGTCCACGCCCTTAATCTGCACCGTGTCCATCTCCATGTAGCTGTCCTCTTCCATATAAACTACCGTCTGCGGATTCAGTACACGTTCACCATTACCGTCACCACTGCCGTAATGCTTTTCTACATATTTTACTTTTGCATTCTTTCCTATATAAAAGGTGTGAATACCATCGTGCTGTGATTTTTCCGAGCCGCCGTTATGAATACCGCAGCCCGCGATAATCGTCACATCACAATCCTCACCGATATGAAAGTCGTTGTACACCACCTCCGTAATGCCGCTTTGGCTCAATACCACCGGAATGTGTACGCTCTCATTCTTTGTTCCCGGTTTGATGATAATATCAATCCCCTGCTTGTCCTCTTTGGTTACGATATCAATATGGTCCGTCGTATTGCGTCCGGCTCCCTCTCCATTGATTCGAAAATTGTATGCTCCCTGCGGTACTCCATGCAGCTCGGCTACCTGCATCAGAAGCTCCTTTTGTATTGCATCCATATTTACCTCCATTCCGAAGTGCTCATTTTCCTTCTATTTTGTAAACTGACAGCCGGCGGATGTATTAAGAAGTTCCGGCAAAATCTCCGCTTTCGCACCGGTCTGCCGAATCGTACCATCGGCAATAACTACAATTTCATCCGCAATGTTCAATATTCTCTCCTGATGAGAGATGATAATAATCGAGCCCTGAATTTCCTGGTGCATCTTTTCAAATACCCGAATCAGATTCTGGAAGCTCCACAAATCAATCCCCGCCTCCGGCTCATCAAACAACGTCAGCTTCGTCTTGCGCGCCAAGACCGTCGCAATCTCAATACGCTTTAACTCACCACCGGAAAGACTTGCATTGACCTCTCTGCGGATATAGTCCTTAGCACACAGCCCCACCTCCGACAGATAGTTGCAGGCACTCGCCGTACTGATATTTTTCCCTGCCGCCAACTCAATCAAATCCTTGACCGTAATGCCTTTAAAACGCACCGGCTGCTGAAAAGCATAACTGATACCCAGCTTTGCACGCTCGGTAATGTCCATTTCGGTAATGTCTGTTCCGTCAAATAAAATCTGACCGCTCGTCGGCTTCTCAATACCGGCAATCACCTTTGCCAGCGTTGATTTGCCGCCACCGTTCGGCCCGGTAATCGCTACAAACTTATTGTCCGGAATCACCAGACTGATATTCTTTAAAATCTCTTTGGTTCCCTTCTCTGCCTCTACATCAAAGGAAATATTCTTAAGCTCTAACACGAAACTTCCTCCATTCTATCTCAACTAAAATATAATACAAAAAACTTTTCCATAGTATATCACATTCTTTCCGTATTTTCCACAAAAAAACCACGACAGATAATTTAGATTTTCTTTATTTGACATTCCCAGCCTTTTCCGCTATAATGTGCCTGTATTATACCATACTGCAAAGCAGTATGAGGACTATTTTATTTTCTTATTCAAAAGGAGGATGATTTTTTTGGACCCCAGTGTCGCGGCGAAATTAGTCGTATTAGTTGTATTATTGTTTTTATCTGCATTCTTTTCTTCTGCAGAAACTGCGCTGACCACCGTCAGCAAGATTCGTATCCGAGCGCTCGCAGAGGAAGGAAATAAGCGTGCCAAGATGACTTCCCGATTGATTGAACAGCCTGCCAATCTGCTCAGTGCCATTCTGATTGGTAATAATATCGTCAATCTGTCCGCTTCGTCTCTCGCTACCTCGGTAGCCTTAGACCAGTTCGGAAGCTCCGGTGCTGCGATTGCAACCGGTATCTTAACATTGCTTGTATTGATTTTCGGTGAAATCACACCAAAACGTCTTGCTACCCAGCATAACGAAAAGATGTCTTTGTTTTTTGCTCCGATTATTACCACATTGGTCAAATTACTGATGCCTCTTATTTTTATCGTTAACAAGCTTTCTGCTGTAGTTATGTTTATTCTTCGCATTGACCCGAATGCAAAACCGGCCTCCATGACGGAGGGTGAGCTGCTTACTATGGTAGAGGTCAGCCACGAGGAGGGTGTCATCGAAAGCGAAGAACGCCAAATGATTACGAACGTAGTGGATTTCGGTGATTCTTTAGCAAAGGATGTTATGGTACCACGAGTTGATATGACGTTTGCGAACACGGAAATGAGTTATGATGAATTAATCCAGGTCTTCCGTACCGACAAATATTCTCGTCTGCCGGTGTATACCGACACCAGAGATAATATCGTCGGCATTATAAATTTAAAAGATTTGTTCTTCTATGAAGGCGAACCAAAGGATTTTCAAATTACAAACTTCCTGCGGGAAGCATATTTTACTTATGAGTTTAAGAAAACCTCTGAATTAATGACGGAAATGCGTCGGGAACATATTCCTATGGCAATCGTACTGGATGAATACGGTGCAACTGCCGGTTTGATTACGTTAGAGGATCTTGTGGAGGAAATCGTTGGCGAGATTCGTGATGAATACGATTCTGACGAAGTCGATTCCATTCAGAACATCGGTCCAAACGAATACATTGCAGAGGGTACTGCAAAGCTTGAGGAAGTCAACGAAGCTTTGGGACTTAATTTAGAATCGGATGACTATGATTCGATTGCCGGTCATATTATCCATCTGCTCGACCACCTGCCGGTACAGGGTGAAACCATTACCGACGATTACGTTACCTTTACGGTAGACAGTGTCAATAAGAACCGCATCGATAAGGTACATCTTACTCTGCTTCCACATGAGGATGGCGAGGAAGAAGAAAACGAGGACTAAGCTCAAGCATATAACAATGTTCTAAAACAATAGTGCCGGACAGGTCGATTACCACCTGTCCGGCACCTTTTTTATCCGTTCGTCTTATTCCATTAGTGACAGCCGCAGCATCCACCACAACCGCCGCCACAGCCGCAGTCATCATGACTATGACAATTTGCCGCATTGCTCTCTGCTGCCGTACCGTCCAAAAAAGCAGCTACTGCTACATCAATGTCTCCGGAAATTCCCGGAATCACACGGATCCCCTCAGCAATCAGACCGTCCATTGCCTCCTTGCCGATGCCACCACAAATCAATACATTGACCTTATGCTCCTTCAAGAACGCAATCGCAGAAGAATGTCCGCCTCCCGGTGCAGCCACCGGAGCCTTATTTACCAACCCCTTCGGGTCTATCTCATAAATCGTAAAGCACTCACAATGTCCAAAATGAGCATATACATTTTGGTTCTCATCCGTGGTAACCGCAATCTTTAATACTCCCTCTTCTGCTACTTCTACCAGCTTTGGAGCCTCGGCACCTTCTACCGGAAGTACTCTGGTAAGGTAATCGCCTGCCGCATCAAACCAATCAATCTCCAGTTCTTCTACCATACCTGCGTCTGCCGCCTTTGCCACCCGGCTGTCAATCGGAAGCTTTGCCAATACCGGAAGCGCATATCTTGACGCAATCTCATCAATATGACTCTCGCCAAAGACCGAAAGCTTCTCACCACAGCTGCCACAGGTAATATAGCTGTAATTTTCAATAAAGCCAAGCACCGGAATATCCATTGCCTCTGCCATATGCACTGCCTTCGCTACAATCATGGATACCAGCTCCTGCGGACTGGTAACAATCAGGATACCATCTAACGGCAACGACTGAAATACCGTAAGCGGCACATCACCGGTTCCCGGAGGCATATCGACAAACATATAATCTACATCGCCCCAAAGCACCTCGCTCCAGAACTGCTTTACCGTACCCGCAATCACCGGACCACGCCAAATTACCGGCGTTTCCTCGTGATCCAACAGCAGATTGACACTCATTACCTCAATGCCGCTCTTGGTCAGACTCGGCAGGATACCTCTCTCATTTGCCGAAGCCTTCTCCTTCAGTCCAAAGCTCTTTGGAATCGAAGGTCCGGTAATATCCGCATCCAAAACTGCCGTCTTGTAGCCCTTACGATTCATCCATGCTGCCAATGCGGAGGTCACAAAGGACTTGCCTACACCGCCCTTACCGCTCACAACACCAATGACACGCTTTATCTTGCTTTCCTTGTTCATCGGCACCAAAAAATCTTCCTTCGAAGGTGTTCTCTCACTGCAGGTCGAGCCGCAGGAGGAACAATCGTGATCACAATTTGTTGCATTTACTTCTTCGCTCATAATATTCCTTTCACGCCGGTCTTATCGCACCAGCTTTTCTTTTTGTTGTATTGGTCCCAGCTATTGATTCTAATCCATACAGCTTTGTCTAAAAAGCCGCCAAAGAATCAAGCACCATTGCTATCTAGTTTAGCACGAATTCACTTTGTCGTCAATCACAGCCAAGCTTGTCCTTTCGCATTGTTCACATGCTATTGGAGCACATACAATAAACTCCGCCTTACGATTCCTGATTCTTCCCTTATTTCTGCAAGAAATTCACGCCCAGAACTACAATGCCTAAAATAACCAAAATGCATCCGGTCGCACGATTTAACGTTTTCGTGCTCGCCTTGTTTGCAAAGCGCGCTGCGATACGTGCCCAGAGCAAGGTAAACACAACACATAGCACCAGTATCGTAATATCCGGCATACCGCCGATTGCAAAATGGCTTACAGCCCCGGTAAACGCCGTAAATGTCATAATAAACACACTGGTTCCTACCGCGCACTTTAACTCATAGCCAAGTACACTCGTCAGTACCAGAAGCATCATCATACCGCCTCCTGCACCAATGAAGCCGCAAATACTTCCGATTAGAATACCACTAAGCATTGACTGTGCCAAACGCTTTTTCGGAGACACTGCTTCCATTGCTTCCTTGGTTGTCATAACCGGCTTTATGATAAACTTTACTCCGAGCATCATTGTCATAAATACCGAAAAGCTGCCCATCGTCGTATTCGGTACCAGACTTGCCAAATAGCTTCCGATCGTTGTGAACAACAGCACAAAGCCCATCATAACCAGACCATTTTTGACATCCAGATTTTTATTCCTTCCGTAGGTATATGCACTTACCGCACTTGCCAGCACATCACTCGCCAATGCAATACCCACTGCCTCATATGCCTCCATTCCCAAAAAAGTTATCAGAATCGGACTAATCATTGCGGCTGCACTCATTCCGGCAAAGCCAGTACCAAGTCCTGCTCCCATACCGGCAAACAGGCAAACAATTATCTTTTCTAACATATACTCTCTGCTTCCTTTCCTCAAACGCCTGAAAACCCGCAGCCGAAATTCCTGCTGCGGGTATCCTATTTTAATTTTTATTCATCAGACACTTACCTTTTTCTCGAGCATCCATGCTGTTGCGATATAGGTTACCACAGTGATTACTGCATAAAGTACCAAAATCATCGCCAAATCCTTTACCTCTGTAATCAATCCATCCACAAACAGGTTTGATACTTTACTTAATACCACATTCAATGCAATAAAAATTACAAAGCTTACCACACCTCTCGCCTTGCTGTTTGCCATAAAGGTGGTACTCAGGGTAATGGAAAACATACCAAGAATCACAAGCAGCATCCACTCAACCAATATTTCTGCCAATACAATCACAACTGTACCGGCATCCACTTCTAATTCGAATACTGCCTGAATGAACTGCTGACACAGTTCCAAAAAGTCCTTTACATTTCCGTTTTTGGCAATGATGGCAAATACATCTGCAGCAACAACCGCACCAAAAACCAATGCAACCAGAATAATCTGCAGGATTGCCGAAAGAATCTTAGCTCCCATAATACTATAGGTGGACTGCGGTGTCATAAACAGCATATAACTCTGCTTGGTCTTCAAATCGTTGTTGAAGGTAAAAATACACTCAAAGGACACATATAAGATTGCCACAAAGGTCAGTGCGCCAAGCAATCCCGCCGAGGTTCCCATGGCATCGCCATTGTCCGCCAACAGTCCGTAAAAGAAATATATCTCCAATAAAATCAAAATTCCTGCAATCGCAAGCTTCGAAAACAGCTGCTTCCGAAACTCATACTTCATTAGCTTTAACATACGCTCTCCTCCTAATATGCATAGATTTCCTTATACAAATCTACAATCGACTTGCCACGCTCCTGACGGATTTCCTCTGCGTCACCCGACAATACAATATTGCCTTCCTTAACAAAAATCGCATGGTCGATTATCTTTTCCAGCTCATCCACCAAATGGCTCGACATAACTATCGTCGCATTATCCGTGGCTGCCTCCAGCACCGTATTGACGATATGCTCTCTGGCAATAATATCAATACCGTTTAACGGCTCATCCAACAGATAAAGCTCTGCCTTACGCGCCAAGGTCGCTGCCAGCTTCAGCTTTGCCGCCAGACCGGAGGAAAGGTTCTTCGCCTTGTCCGTCATACGCAAATCCATGCGTGCAATCAACTCTTCATACTTATCCATGCGGAAATCCTCAAAGAAATCCGCGTAATATTTACCAACATCCTTTACTGTCATATAATTATAAAAGAATGGCTCCGTAGACATATACGCAATCTTCTTTTTGGTTTCCTTGCCAATCGGCCCCCCTTTGTACTCCATCGAACCGGATGTCGGCGACACCAGACCTGCTACCATCTTCATCCACGTCGTCTTACCGCTGCCGTTTGGTCCCAGCAGCGCATAAATCTTACCTTCCTCAATCGTCAGACTGATATCTCTGACTGCCGTCTTGCCCAGATATTTCTTTTCCAGACCTCTACATACTAACATAATATCCTCCATTCCGAGAACGTTTTTCGTTCGAGGGGCGCGCCGAGAATCTCAAATTCTCGGCTGCGATACTCGCTTATTTGTGACGTTCTCGGCACAAATAAGTCGTGTGAAAAATCAAAGCACCTTTGGTTCTTTGTATCAGCGTGATTTTTCACACTGCCTCCCTCTTATCTTTCATATTCCTTCGCTACATGCTCCAGCAGTTCTTCCTTCGAAAAGCCAAGCTCCTTCATCTGTGCTACAAATTCCTGCAGCTGCTTCGCTGTAATCTCTTCACGAATCTGTATCAGCACTGCTCTGTCCTCGGTCACATAGGTACCCAATCCCCGCTTTGTAAATACCAGCTGCTCCGCCTCTAACTCTTTGTAAATCCGGTTCGCCGTATTCGGATTAATCTGATATCTCAATGCCAAATCTCTGGCCGAGGGCATCTTTTCGCCCGGAGGAAGCTCGCCACGAATCATCTCACGCTTTATCTGCTGTATTACCTGTACATAAATCGGTATCGTGTTATCAAATTCCACGCTCGCTCTCCTTTCTTAGTGAACTAGTTAGATAGTACACTATATTTTTCATTTTGTCAACAAAAATTTTAAATTCTTTTTCTTTTCACTTGTTTTCTTCCCTGTTTTGTTATATAATTATCAGTTGAAAAATGACTTTAAATTCTTGATGGAGGTGCTTATGAAACATTTAATTAGTCCGTTGGATTTGTCTTTGGATGAGTTATCCAAACTCCTCGATCTTGCATCAGATATGTATCAGAATCCGAAAAAATATGCTGATGTATGCCACGGCAAAAAACTCGCAACTCTGTTTTATGAACCAAGTACACGAACCCGATTGAGCTTCGAAGCTGCCATGTTGAATCTGGGCGGCAGTGTCCTTGGTTTTTCTTCTGCCGATTCCTCCTCTGCTGCCAAGGGTGAGAGCGTTGCAGATACAATTCGTGTTATTTCCAGCTATGCCGATATTTGTGCCATGCGCCATCCAAAGGAGGGTGCTCCGTACGTTGCGGCTACCCATGCGACCATCCCTGTAATTAATGCCGGCGACGGTGGCCACAATCATCCTACCCAGACCTTGACCGATTTGCTTACCATCAAGCAGCTAAAGGGCAGACTGGACAACCTGACCATTGGCTTCTGCGGCGATTTAAAGTTTGGTCGTACCGTACATTCCCTGATTGAAGCCATGGTACGCTACCCGGGCAGCCGTTTCGTGCTGATTTCTCCAAAGGAGTTAAAGGTACCTACCTACCTGCGCGAAGAAGTGTTGGATGCGCATCAGGTTCCGTACAAGGAGGTCAATGTTTTAGAAGAGATTATGCCGGAATTGGATTGCTTATACATGACCCGCGTACAAAGAGAACGTTTCTTCAACGAAGAGGATTACATCCGCTTAAAAGACAGCTTCATTCTGGATGCTGCAAAGATGCAGTATGCCAACAAGGATATGCTGGTGCTGCACCCGCTGCCTAGAGTAAATGAGATTGCTACCGAAGTGGACAACGATCCTCGTGCTGTATATTTCAAGCAGGCAGAATTCGGTGTTTATGTCCGCATGGCACTGATTATGACTCTTCTCGAACTTACGGTAGCGTAACCATTTATCTGACAAGCCTGTGCCGGCGCTGTGGCACGAGCCTTGCATCGTCAGAAAAGCAGCGCAGAAAAGAGGAAAACTATGTTGAATATCGGTGGATTAACGGAAGGCGTAGTCATCGACCATATTGTAGCCGGTGGCGCCATGAAAATATATGAATATTTGAACCTTGACAAGTTAGACTGTAGTGTTGCTATCATCAAGAATGCAAAGAGCAAGAAGATGGGCAAAAAGGATATCATCAAGATTGACGGACCGATTCGAGTGGATTTGGACATGCTGGGTGTGCTTGACCCGAACCTGACTTTGGATATTATCAAGGACGGAAAGATTATCGAAAAAAGAAATCCTCAGCTGCCGGAGTTAGTGACCGGAATCATCCGCTGCAAGAATCCGCGCTGCATTACCTCCATTGAACAGGAGCTGGTACACAAATTCCGCCTGACCAATAAAGAGAAGGGTATGTATCGCTGCATTTACTGCGAGCAGGCATATAAGAGGTAGAAAAATACTTTTCAACAAAAAAATGCTGAGGTCTCAATGACCTCAGCATTTTTTTAATTGTTCAAATCATTCTACTGCGAAAGCTGTGCAATCGTCTTATTTACTTCTAACAGTGTAGACGCATCACCCTTTGTAAGTGTAATCTTACCTTTTACAGAACCTGCTCCTTCCGTGGTTGCCTCAGAAACCGTTACTTCTACCTTTACGGTGATACCTTCCACCGACTTAATCGCATTTTCAACGGCTGTCTTAATTGTGTCATTGGTATCGTCGTTCGATGGAGTATACACATCCGTAATCCAAGATGCAACGATTGCTTCAGCCGTTGTTATATCCGTATCGTCAGGATCTACATACGCCTTTGCATTAATCACTACAGATAAGGATGGCATCGCAGCCACCGCGGTCTTCGATTCCTTCACACCGGCAACACGAACCTCAGCAATATTCGCCTCAGTGACATCCGCAAGCTTGTAAAGCGCACCCTTCTCGCCTTCCTTAATGGTTACCCACTTTCTCTTGTCCGCATCCTTATACTCAAAGTTCGCACCCTTGGCTACAAACTTAATGCCATTCTCTTCGGTCGTCCAGGTTAACGTAATCTCATCCTTCTTTACAACCAAGGATTCTGCACCCTCTGTATAGGTTAACGAAATCTGTGGAAGCACCTTTATAAATGCTGCCTGTGAAGCCGCTTTCGTACCATTTGCTGCGGTACGCACAACCAAAATGAAACCTTCATTCAGAATCTTTACCTGAGCATCTGCTTCCGTAATGCCACACTCAGCAAGAATAGCGGCCGGTTCCATGTTTTCTTTCTTACCGGATACCCAATCCTTTGCCTCTAATTCGTTATCAACCAGCACATTGTACTGCAGCTTATCAGTCATGGCAATGGTACCCTTTACATAGTCTACCTTTACCTTTGGAGCCTTTGCCTGTGCGGCAATCTTAACCTTAACCTCTGCACTTGCCATTGCATCTTTCGCTGCGTCATTATTGTCTACCGGCGCAGTGCGGATAAGCAGAGTCGTACCTGCTACCGTAGCTGCTGACATATTCCAATCTGCTAAGCTATACCACTTAGAGCCGTATAAAGTCTTATACTGATACTTATCTGCTTCAATATTCTTTGCTACATCATCTGCGCTGACTGCGGTCTTGCCCTCCGAAACCGTAAACGCCTTTCCTACCTCTGCTGCACCGGCAACAAACTTTATTTTTAACTTGTCCGGTTGCTTCTTTACCGTAACAATGGCAGTAGGAAGCGCTTCTGTATTCGAATATGCGCGAATATAACAGTCGCCCTTTACCTTCAAGAACGAAAGGTCAATAACCGCCTTGCCCTCCGAATCTGTCGCATATGCATACGTACCGGAAATCTTCGAAGCCTGTTCGTCCTTCAAAACATCCAGGAATACATACATTGCTTTATCGGAGGAGGTAATCGTAGCCGTCATCGCCTCGTAATTTACATCCATCGTCAGAGTGGTGCTGTAACCGGTCTGCTTTAACGTCACATCATCCAAACTCCAAGTACGTCCCGTCGCCGGACTTACAGTTGTGGATACTGTAAAACCTTTTTCGGCATCCCCTGTTACCGTATAAAAAAACGTTGCAGCACTTAAATCATACTCCTTCTCAAGCGCTGCTTTAACAGCTTCCGTTATATCCGCTTTAACACTATCCGCTGTAGATGTACTTTTAATAACTACACTCTTTATAGCGCTTGTTATCATCGGTCTAATAACCGTCGCATCTCCATCCGCTAATGCCGGAAGTGCCGCCATCACTGTCGCCGTCGGTGCTGCCACGGAAACGGTCGAAAACGCTAGCATACCAATCATAGCCGCTGCTAAGAATCTTTTTAATTTCATAGTAATTACCTCCTTGTGCTTTATCTCCTTGTCACTCCCTGACAAGTGCAAATTACCACTTGATATATTTGCTGACTTCAGTATGTATACATACCCGTATAATATATCGGCATTATTTTATCAAACCTTTAGCAAGTTTATATTTTTTTCTTCAACTCTTCCTCAAATGCAAACAAGCCACGGTCAGACAGCAGAAGCTGCCCGACTGTGGCTTGTTTCAACTGCGTATTATTTAAACGCAATCGAGTTCCATCTTAATTCATTTTTGAAATTGCGGATGGTGGTATCCTTATCAATATATACGCACTCGATTCCCATCATTGCGCCCCAATCGCCCATCTGCTCTGCAGTCAGGTCGAGGGAGAATGCGGTGTGATGTGCGCCGCCTGCCAAAATCCAAGCCTCTGCACCGGTAATCAGGTTTGGCTCCGGCTTCCAAAGAGCGCTTGCTACCGGAAGCTTTGGCATCGGGGTATCCTGCTTTAAGGTCTCTACATCGTTGATGATGAGGCGGAAACGGTTGCCAAGGTCTACTAAGGAGCAGGCTACACCGCGTCCCGGCTTGGTGGTAAATACCAGACGAGCCGGATCCTCACGATTACCCATGCTGAGCGGATTTACCTTAATAGCTGGCTTGCAGTCAGCGATAGAAGGGCAAACCTCAAGCATATGGGACTGCAGAATTGCTTCCTTGCCCGGCTCTAAATGATAGGTATAATCCTCCATAAAGGAAGTACCGTTTGGCATACCTGCAGCCATAATCTTCATGACACGAACCATTGCTGCGGTCTTCCAGTCGCCCTCTGCACCAAAGCCGTAGCCATCTGCCATCATTCTCTGCATTGCCAGACCCGGCAGCTGATTTAAGCCTGCGAGCATCTGGAAGCTGGTAACGATTGCATGGTAGTTGTGCTCGGTTACAAACTTACGGAAACCTACCTCGATAGCTGCCTGCTCACGTACATGCTTCTTGAATTCCTCCGGATCACGACCCTCTAAGATAATGTCGTAGGAATCATAATACTCCTGCAGCATAGCATCTACATCGCCCTTTGCAGCACCCTGTACATACTCAGCTACATCAGTAATGTTGTAAGCATCGATTTCCCAACCGAACTTTACCTCTGCCTCTACCTTATCACCCTCGGTAACGGCTACGTCTCTCATGTTGTCACCCACACGAAGTACGCGGATATGGCTGCTCTCCATTACACCGATTGCAGTTCTCATCCAGGAACCAATACGATCCTGTACCTCCGGTACGCTCCAGTGTCCTACCACAACCTTACGCTCGATGCCCATACGGCTTACCATATGACCGAACTCGCGGTCGCCGTGTGCGGACTGGTTCAGGTTCATGAAATCCATATCAATCGAGTCATATGGGATGTCACGATTGAACTGAGTGTGCAGGTGCAACAGTGGCTTTCTATACTCCTGTAAGCCTAAAATCCACATCTTTGCAGGAGAGAAGGTGTGCATCCAGGTAATAACACCTGCACACAGCTCATCTGCATTTGCATCGTTAAAGCACTTACGGATGGATGCCGAATCAATCAATGTAGGCTTTAATACTACCTCGAATGGCAGTCTGCCGGACTTATTTAACTCCTCTACAATAATTCTGCTGTGCTCTGCTACCTGCTGTAAGGTCTCATCACCATACAAATCCTGAGAACCGGTAGCAAACCAAAACTGATACTTCTTTGTCACTAACATAATCTTATTCCTTTCCAACTTATTTCTACTAACTATATTCGTTAATTATAAAACTTCTATAGGCTATATTACTTCCTGCAAGTTAACATTACCATAAGCAGGTACTCGAAGACCGCCGGTACTTAGGCACTGTATTCTAGTGCCTTATGTACCGCTGCGAGTCTGAGGTAGCGCAAGCGTGCCTGCGATGGTAATTGTTTAAGCTTGCAGGAAGTTTAAGCCTCTATCTTCGTTTTTTCATTAACTACTCTTTTATTTTCTTTCCCCAAACACCGATACCAGCATCATTTCTTCCGGTCAGCGCAATCGTTTCGCCGCCCTCCTCGCGGTCGGTCGAACGGATTGCCCGGTAATGCTCAATTGCACCGTTTATTACGACTTCCAAATCGTTTCTTGCCTCATCATAATTCCAGCGACCGTGCAAATCGCCTATTTTACAACCTCCGTCGGCATCCAGACGCATCAGCGTCGGCTGTTCACACAACCGCTTTACATCCAACACAAAGTCGATGCGCTGATACTTTCCGGTCAGGTTTGCCATCGTCAGTCCACCCTCCGTTTCTCCGTCGTACAGACAAGGGGACACCAGCGGCCATCCCGCATCATCCCAAAGCATCTTACGGATATTCAGCGTATGCACGCGTGGGTCCTTCTCATAGCGTGCATGGCATACCATATACCAATCCTTACCGCGGCGCAGCACCGAATTGTGTCCGAGTCCCAGAAAACCGGTTCCCTCTTTGAAGGAATAGCCCGTCGTAATCTTCAGACCCACATGATTTGCCGGCTTTTCCATATCCGTCATCAGAACTCCGTTGTGATCCAGATACGGTCCGGTCAGCTTCTTGCTTCTGCCGACCCTCACATTGTACACATTCGAAAGGGAGTCATACGATACAAACAAATAATAATAGCCTGTCTTAGGATTGTATTTGATATACGGTCCCTCTATCGCCGTATCACAGCTTCTTCTCGGTCTGCAAGCCAGCGAAATACCGTAGCCCTCCTCATCTGCCAGACCGGTCGCACGGTCAAGCTTCAACAGGCGGATGCCACCCCAGAAGGAGCCATATACCATGTAGTGCTCTCCGGTTTCTTCATCACGCACCGGATTGGCATCAATCGCATTGACCGGACTCGCAAAGGTCGTCTGCACCACAATGCCGCGATGCACAAACGGTCCCTCCGGCGAGTCACTTACTGCCAGACCAATGACCGAATTCTGCGAACCAAAGCTGGATGCGGAATAATATAACCGATATTCATTTCCTTCCTTGATGATATCCGGAGCCCAGATATTTCTGGCATGCGTCAGCTCCAGCACCTCTTCCGGTATCTTTCCGTCCTTAAGCGCTGCCCCCAAAAACTCAAAGTGAATCAAATCCTTGGAGCGTCTGATATGTCCGCCGATGCAATCTCTTCCTTTCGGACCGGCATCGGTCGAATAGGTGTAATAATAACCGCTCGCATCATCATAAAATATCGCCGGGTCATGAGAAAATAAGCCACCCTCAATCTGTTCCATCCTTCTCCTCCATGTACACTTTAATTTGGCTTGGAAAAAAGTTACCTTTCCAAGATTGTAAAAGGGGGCGGAAAAAGCATCTCCGCCTTCTCCGTCCCCCATTGTCATTTAAACTGTTACTGCTTACTGAGTAATTACTTCATAGTTCAACTCGATACCGAACATTGCATATACTTCCTTAGCGGTAGCAAGTGCCTGCTGGTTGTACTCGAGTGCCTTCTGAGCCATCTCAGCTGCGTAGTCCTGTGCGTTCTTACCCTGCTCAAGTACCAGAGCCTCTACACCTACACCATCAACAGTATTGTTGTAAACACCCTCGATGAATGCTGCGAAACCAGGAATCTGAACATCACCGAATGGAACCGGTCTGGTAACAGTTGCAAAGTATGCATCAAAGTACTTACCATACTTCTCATCTTCCTCTGCAGTTACAAGGTCAACACCATATACCGGATCATATGCGCTCTGGTAGGTTCTAGCCTGAGCGGTTGGATAGAAGCTCTGAGCGAACTCAGTCCAAATGTCCTTATCCAAGGTAATTGGGCATGGCATAGCCTGTCTGAAAAGTGGGTTGCCATCATCGGTAGCCATGGTCTGGTAAGCATCCATCTTTGCCTGCCAGCCTTCTACACCCCAACCCATCCACTTCAGAAGCTCATATGCTTCTCTTGGATACTTTGTACCGGTAGAAATAGCACCCATATCAAGTACGCCGAAGCAGGTACCGGATCCATTTACAGGAGTAGCGTATGGTACCCATTCCATACCCTTGTCTCTGTAGTCAGGGGTATCAAATAAGTTACAATAGGTCCACCAAGCATCTAACTGCCAAGCAAGCTTACCAGAGTATGCTGCCCACATGGTAGCATCGCCTAACCAAGCCTCATTCTCTGCAGTACCGTTAACCGGTGCACGATAGCCGGAGTTTACTAACTCTGCCCACTGATTTACACCGTCAGCCCAAAGATCCATGTTGAATCTCTTGCCGTCCCAGCCGAACTCACCGATACAATCCTTGTTGTTTGCAATCGGATAGAAGGTAACCGGTGTATAGAACTGATTGAAGCCGTAGATACTGTCAGCTGCGCTGGTACCGGACTTGATGGAATTGATTAAAGCATCCCAGTTCCAGTTGCCTAAGGTTGGGTCCGGAGCTGCTACGTTTAACTTCTCAAATACTGCAAGGTCTGCGTACAGAGCTGCCGGGAAGTACTTGATTGGAGTAGCTAACTTCTTATCGGTTCCGAAGTAACCGATCTTGTAATCGTTAATAGAAGTTAACAGGTTCTGGTTCTCCGGGTCGTTCTCCCAGTAGTAGGTCATATCGCCGTACAGACCGTTGGAAAGACCGAAGTCACAGTTACCAAGTACCATGTAACAGTCAGGAGACTTTCCTGCGTTAATCATGTTCATCAGAGTATCATTGAAACCACCGGTCTCAAATGCCTGAGTCTTAACCTTGATGTTTGGATACTTCTCCATGAACTTCTGTGCAACGTAGTCAACCAGTACTGCGTTATCAAAGTGCATGTAGGTCAGAGTAATGTTCTCTGTGGTCATAGCCGGTAAACCAGCCGGTGTGTTGGTCTCGCCGCCGGTAGCCTCTCCTCCGGTTGTCTCGCCACCGGTAGTTCCGCCGGTGCTCTCGCTGCCGGTGTTGCCCGATGCTGCCGGGGTAGGGGTGGTGTTGCTGTCGCCGCTTCCGCTTCCGCCACATCCGGTCAGAAGTCCAGCGCACATGGTTGCTGCAAGTGCTAAACTTGTAAGCTTCTTAGATTTCATACGTTATTTCCTCCTCTTTCTTTGTTACCTTTTTAAGTTGCTTTGTTGCTTATATGATAATCACATCCGTGATTATTCACCGGTAATACCTGTACGGTCAACGCTCTCTACGAACTGGCGCTGCAGTACGAAATACATAATCAGGAGCGGCAAGATACTTAACATCGTACCTGCCATCTTGATGTTCTCATTGATACTTACCATCTGACCTCCACTCTGGCTGGCTGCCGATGCATAAGAGGTTTCAAAGGTACTTAAGGATACGACCAGTGTAGATAAGGAGCTGACTGCATCCTGTGTCGTACCTACGACGTACAACTGGGTCAGATAGGACTCATTCCAGTACCATACGATGGAGAACAAAAATACTACTAAAATCGCCGGTGCTGCCGATGGAATTGCAATTCTTGCAAAGGACTTAAAATGTCCTGCACCGTCAATCTTGGCTGCCTCAATCAATGCCTGCGGCACCTGACGGAAGAACTGCCAGAAAATCAAGATGAAAATCTGTGATTTTAAGCCCTGTCCGAGGATTGCCGGAAGTGTAAACGACTTCAGCGAACCAATCATCTGGAAATTCTCCAGCTTGAAGGTTTCCTTTACCCATGTTTCCATATCGGTATAGAATACATAGGTAGGCATCATGGTAATCTGTGGCGGCAGGATGAAGGAGAAGATTAACAGTCCCATCAGAATCTTCTTGCCCGGGAAATTATATCTTGCAAATCCATATCCTACAATAGCACAAATTACAACATTTATCAAGGTTGGAATACCTGCTACCATAACGGAATCCTTGAAGGTTTTCCAGAAATCCATTGCTCTTGCTGCATTCTTGTAGTTGTCGGTATAAAATTCGGTCGGCAACCACTGAATCGACGAGTCAAGCAAATCACTTACCGTCATGAAGCTGCGGCTAATCATGTAAAGCAGCGGATACAGGTAAACAAATCCGATACTGATTAACAGGATATAAACAACCGTCTGCTTTCCTGCACCTTCCTTTTCCTTGCTGCCGAAGACAAACTTTCTCAGTCTGTCCTTCCAGGCTCCTTTATAGGAAAGGCGATTAGGCTGCTTTTTTTGCTTTTTTAGCGTTGCGTCTTTCATTTCTTGCGCCCCTCCTTCTAAATTTCTTAGCAAGTCTCTGCTGCTTTCTCATTTCTCTGCGATGCTTTCTCGCACGTCTCTCGTAAATATCCTTGCGGCCCATTAATACCGCTGCAAATACTACGACAATTAAGGTTACTACGATGGAATAGCACCATGCCATTGCCGATGCATATCCGTATCCACCGGACATACCGGAGGAGAACATACGCGTCTTAATCAGCGTAATGATACCGTTGGTCTCAATGTTCGACATGAAGATAACGGTATATACTGCATTCAGCAGCATCATTGGCTTGATGGTCGGAATGGTAATCTTCCAGAAGCACTCCCATGCAGAACCACCGTCAATCTTGGCTGCTTCGTACAGGGAAGAATCGATTTTCTGCAGTGCTGCAAGGAAAATCAGAATCTGTACACCGGAGTACCACAGGAACATGATAATGTTGCTAAATACATTGGTTACGGCATCTGCTACTACCTTTGGCAGGAACGAACCGAATACGCCTGTAATCATCTGAACATTCATCATCGGGATACTTGCCGCACCCTGACCGATTAACTGATTCATTACCGGACCACTTGCAATGATAACCGGCAGGAAGAAAATCAATCGGAAAAAGCCCTTTAAGCGGATGTTTCCGTTCAACATAATTGCCAGAATCAATGCAAAGGCTACGATAACCGGCACTGCCAGCAGAGTCTGCCAGAGATATCCCTGCAGCTGCACGATAAAGTCCGGATCCTCAAGGAAAATCTTACGGAAGTTATCAATACCCTGGAAGGTCATGACACGACCAAGCACCGGGTTCATTACGATACGGTTCAGCGAGTATTTGAAGGACTGGCACAATGGATACAGCACCAAGCCAAACAAACCGATTAACCATGGCAGAATGAACACATAGCCCATCATATTTTCACGGCGCTTTAAGCGGCCAGGCTTTACCTTTTTTATCTTCTGCTTTTTCATTCTGCTTCACCTACCTTATAAGACATCACTTCGCTGCCGTTTACTGCTACTGCGAAGGATTCCTTCTCATAATCTACTGTTACTACCGCACCATTGCTATAGGTTACCTTGACTGTCTTGTCTGCAAGAATCTCATGGGCATCAATGGTTGCGCCTGCTACCAGCTGATTAAACTCCTTTAAGATATTATAATATTCTATCACAGTATCCTTGTACACACTGTATTTCGAGGAATACAGGTCGTTGGAGTTTGTATAATACAAGTCGGTCGAATCCTCCATCGTCAGATAGAAGGAAGGATAAATACCTGTCTCTACCAGCTTCAGGAAAAACTCATTCTTGTTTGCTTCGAAGTTTACATAGTCCGAATACATCGGTACAACTCCCTTAAATACGATAGAAAGGAATGGTACGCTCTCATCCGTAAAGATGTAATCCGAATCCTTTACCGGCATATCTAACACTGCATTGGTGTACTTCCAGTAGGTGGAAATCGGCTCTTCTAATACCAGATTTGCATCTTCGGCTGCCTTCTCCAAAATGGAAGCATACATCTCTGCGGTGTACAGTCGGTCGTAGTTCTCACCACTGTAACGGAAGGTAAACATCGTATTTGTGATACCGGACAGTGCCAGATTGCTGATTTCATTCTTGTTTAAGCTCTTAATCAAGCTGGTCATCAGCTCGCTGGTACGGGACGGAGTCAGATAATGATAGCTTTCATAAACCTCCTTATGCGTCTCCTCCGTAAACAATCTGGTATCAATCTTCTTGATTACATTAAAGGTCGTATTGGCTGTCTTTGGATTTGCACGCAATGCATCGGTGTAGAGATAGAACTGAATGCCTGCCTTTTCTGCCTCATCCATCAGCTTCTTCAATGCACGCTTACCGCCGATGCTGCCATCCACATCATAGGAATCTACCGGAAGACTGCATACGCCGCCATCCTGCCAGCCCTTATAGAGCGTGAACAAATCGGTTACTCCTGCTGCCTTTAACTCATCGTAAATCGTCTGAATGTCCTCTGTCGTCGTCATCGGCACTGCCTTAGTCGTAAACATCCAGTTCTCGCGGTCGGAGCCAAGGAAATCGGCTCTTAAACGGAACTCGTCTGCCTTCGCTGCCAGCTCACCGGTCTCTAACAGATACTCACGATAGGTATTTGCCAGACCTGCATAATTTGCATCGTCATTTCTGGTAAAGAAGAAACGTACCGAAATGTCATATGGCAGACGGTCAGTCACCTTTACTACCGAACCACCGGAGTTGGAGGTTGGCTCATTGTAAAGGGTTCTCTTTAAAAACTTGGCTGTAATCCAGTTGTAATCGGTAAATGCGCCGTTTGGATACGCCTCGATGGTCGCACCCTCTGCACCGCTTGTGATAACCGCCAGATAAGCCATTGCATCATCCGAATGTACCATACCGTAAATCGGTGCCAAAATATATTCGGACTCGTTGATGGTCTCGTACTTATTCCAGAACAGAGACAATACATAGGACTCTGTGATACCCACATCGCTACCGTATACTCTCTGGCTGTATGCAGAACCAAATCTGCCTTCCTTGTCATTCAGATACATCAATGCACCGTTACCGTCCGGCAGAAGCATATAGCCTTCCTTCTCGCCAAGCTGGGTACGTCCGAGCATTGGGTATACATAAATGTTACCAATTTTATTGGTTTCGGAGTTTTCGTAAATGGAAGCCTCCGGAATCGTTGCTTCAATCGAGCCGTCCTCATACAGCAGTACGGTCAGCTCGTAACCAAGCTCGTAGGTCGCATAATCTACCTTTGCCGTAAAACCTCCGGTAATCGGAGTTACCGCAACCGTCGCAGCCGAAAGGTCTACCTTCTTCTGCTGGGTGGTATTGCTGACCTGCATATCTACGTTAACACCGGATTTCAAAAATCCTGCCCAGGAAGCATTACTCTTGCCATCGTCCTCTGCTACGGTGGACTCCATCATCGCACCCGTTACCTTATCGCGAACGATAATCGAAAGCGTTGCATCCTGCAAATATAATTCATATCCTTCATTCTCTGCAACCAGATAATGACCGTTTAAGGTCTTCGACTTATCTGCAGCTCCTGTGCTTACCACTGCGGATGCCGACTTTTCTGCATTACGCAGGCTTAACGTCGGCTTCTGGATGCTGCCCTTCGTCTGCATACTGCTTACAATCATGGATACCGCAATAATCACTACCAGCAGAACCGGAATCAGGATAAATAATAATTTCTTATGCTTTTTCAATTTATTCAAACCGGTTCACCACCTCTCTGCAAACAGTTGTTACAAAATCGATTGCCTGAGAACACAATACATATACAATGAAAAGAATCAGCGCTGCAATTAACAGTGTAAAGAGTGTCAATATGATAACTACAACGGTTTCCTTCACGGTATAATTATTGACCTCTTTGATTGCCATGAATATCAATATCAATACCCATGCATAAATACAAAGCATTGCAAACTGGATAATGAAATATTCATTGTAGGTAATCATGTTGCTGATTACAATCAGGAACGGCATCAGGATAATGTATGGGGTCAGACAGTATGCATAAGCACTTACCAACTGCTTAAAGGAACCCTCACCATCCTTAATCGTTACCACCAAGTAATTACATGCGGTCAATGCGAAGAAAATCAACAATACGGAACCGATATCCTGTACCAGATTGTATCTTCCCTCACGCACATTCTTAAACAGGAAGCCACAGTAATACTTATTGATAATCGAAATCACAATAAATGCTACCAGTAAAATCATCGAGCAGAGGAACGATGCCTTGCCCTCTCGTCTTACACCATAGCAGCCGTCAATCGGATGCTTGATGAAGTAAGTGCTGTATCTTACCTGCTGATACAGTGTCTTGTCGGATACCTTTCTCCACGCCTTCTTAATCGGATTGAAAATACCCTTCTTTGCCTGCAGGTACTTGAGTACCTTTACAAGAATAACCAGCGCAACAATTACGAAAAATGCGGTTACGAGGTTGTTCTTTAACCAAAGGTTACGAATCTCCCAGTAGGAATCCGAATAACCGTCAAGGTCTTTTGATAATCTTGCATACTTTAATGCATTGTCATAATCCTCAATCTGCAGGTATGCTCTACCCATTGCCTTGTTCGCATAATCGAACAGGGTGTTCATTTCGAGTACCTTCGTCAGAGGCTCCATACTCTCCTCATAACGTCCCTTTGCATAAAGCTCCAACGCCTCATGCAGCAGGTTGGTAAACTCGGTCGGCTCATATATGTTTACCTGCTTCTTATCGGAGTCAAGCAGGTAAATACGATCCTGCTTATCGACTGCAATCGCCTCGACCTTACTACAAAGACCGACTCTCTGGCGACCGTCATCACGACCACCGAATACGAAGAGCAGCTCACCTTCGGAATTGTACTCATATACATAACCGTTACTGGATGCTACATAAATATTCTTGAAGTTACCGGTGGTAACTGCTGCACACTGCTCATCATATGCATCCGGTACAATCAGATTGTTACCTGCAATGTTGAGCTTCTTTAAGCTGTAGTCACCATCGCCCTGTGTTACGGTATAAATCAAACCCTTCTCGTCAATCGCCAGATTGGTCGGCGTAGACGGAATGTTACTAAGAAGCTTTGCTCTCTGCGCATCCGACAGAATCATACGCTGTAAGATTGCCATTGCACTCAGGTTGGTAAAGTTCGTACCGAAGTAGCCGAGGAAGGTTCCGCCGTCTACCGGGCTGATCTGTACAATACCGTTTGTGTTACCCTCACAAATCAGATACAGAGTACCGGACTCGTTGGCTACGATTTTCATCGGCTTGAAATCCAGGTCTGCACCGTAAATCGGAGAAGTAGGCTTTCCGTAGGTTTCGATTACCTCGCCGGCTTCATTAAATACATAAACCAGCTTTGCGCCCTTATCTGCTACATAAATGCGCTTGTCTGCGCTGACATACACACCGGTCGGAGCATTCAGGATGCCCTCGCCAATGTAATGAAGGAAGTTTCCTTCGCTGTCTGCTACAATAATTTTCTTCAGACCGGAGTCTGCGATATACATCAGACCATCCTCATCCAGACACAAATCCACCGGAGTGACGAATGCCTGCTCACCGATTTTCTCAATCGTTTCGTATGGTGTATACGCTGTCTGTGTCTCGGTTACATAACCGTAACCATCGACCGTATAAGTCTTGTAAGGCGTTGCCGCATTTGCCATAACCGGTGTCAGGGTGGCACAAATCAGAATGGCTGCGAGCAATATTTTGCCTAGTTTTTTCATCCTGTTTTCCTCCCTTTATTTGATACCGGAATTTGCCATGGTGTTCATAAAGCTCTTACGCAGGATAATGAACATCAACAGGTTCGGTAAAAACTGAATCAATACCGCTGCTGCCTGTATACCCTGTCCGGCTACGTTGTTGTTCGCATTTGCCAGTGTGTTCAGATAGAACGGCAGCGTCTTCATCGCTTCGTCATTAATATAGAGATTCGAGGTCTCAATATTGGTCCATACGCCCTGGAAGGCAAGGATTGCAGTGGTTGCAATCGCAGGCTTAATCAGCGGAAGGATAATCTTGCGATAAATCAGGAAATCCTTTGCTCCGTCGATGTAGGCTGCTTCAATCAGTGCATCCGGCACCTGATCGATAAACTGCTTTACGAGGAACAGACCGACCGGCATTGCCAGAAGCGGCAGGACGTGTGCCAGATAAGTATCCTTTAAGCTCAGGAAATCAACAACCAAGTATCTTGGAATCTGCACCGCTACTGCTACGAACATCAGCGCTGCGTTGTTAACTTCCATGATGGTATACTTTCCTTTAAATCTCAGCTTGGACAGTGCAAAGGCTGCCATAGTTGAGAATACAATCGATGCTAACACTACCAGTCCGGTTACGATGATACTGTTAAATACATAACGGCTCATTGGAATACCGGAGGACTGGGATGCCTTAAACAAATTGCTGAAGTTATTCCAGGTCGGCTTCGACACCAGAATCTTCGGAGGGAAGGCAAACAGCTCATCCATCGGTTTAAACGCATGGCAGAAAATATAGACAATCGGAATCGCCATGAATACTGCTAATGGCAATAATACCAGCAAAATCTTAATCTGTCCGCGCTCGAATTTTTTCGGGTTAATATTACTTCCACGATAACCAGCCATTTTCTCTCCTCCTTCCTAGTCTTTTTCCTTAAATAATTTCGAGAAAATCTTCGAAAATACCATTACAATCAGTAAGAGTACTACCGATACGGCTGCTGCATAACCCATCTCGTAACGGATGAAACCGTAATCCTCGATGTGGTTTACGATCAGCTGACCTGCATAGCCCGGTGTCGGGTTGGCACCGGAAAGCGATACACCGATGGCACCGTTCTGGAATGCACCTACGATTGCCATAACCGCACCAAAGAGCATCTGTGGCTTCATGGTCGGAATCGTAATATAAATCATTTCCTGGAAACGGTTCTTTACGCCGTCGATGGCTGCTGCCTCGTACAGCTCCTCGTCCGCATTTAAGATACCGGCAAGCATTGCTAAGAAGCCGACACCCATACTGGACCAGAGTGCTACGATAATCATAATCGGCAACAGGTAAGTACTGCTGGTAAGCCAGATTACCGGCTCATCAATGATACCCAGATTCATCAGCCAGCTGTTCAACAGACCCATCTGGTCACCGGAGAAGATAATCTTCCATACTACCGCCATCGCTACTGCACCGGTCATACTCGGCGAGTAGAAGATGATTGCCAAAATGGTACGCGGTACGCTGGTCAACTGTGCCAGCGCCCATGCGATAAGAAACGATAAAACATAACCGCCGATACCTACTACAATCGCATACTTTACCGTGTTCGGAAGTACGTATTGCATGAAGATTTCGTCCTGTGTTATCAATGTAACGTAATTCAGAAAGCCCTTCCATGTCGGGAACTGAATTGTATCAAAGTTTGTAAACGACAGTCCAATCGCAATCGCAATCGGAATGATAATGAATATGGAAAACAGAATCAGATAAGGAGCGAGAAATCCGTATGCTGACTTATTTCCATTTTCATGCTTTGCAATCTTGCTGCGCTTGCGGCCGATTGTTCTAGCCATGTCTGCTTCCTCCTTTTCTACTCCTCTGTAATTCCAAGAATGTCACGTACTATTTCGATGGTCGGTACTACATAATCCTTTACATTTTCACCATCTTCGATATAACCGAATTCCTCCAGCTTACGCTCTGTCTCACGGTTAATACGTTTTACCGCGCCGTCCAGCGTACTGCGGACATCCTCACCATCTACTGCTACTGCTACGAATGCATTACTCAGCTCACGCTCCAGCATGTAAGTACCAAGGATACGCGGTGCCTCCTGAATCCATTCATTCTGCTCTAAGATAACCTGCTTATCCTGACTTCTCCAAGGCAGCTTCGAGAATGCTTCCTTGTTTGCCGTATTCCAGAGATATTCGCTACCGTAGGTAATCTGTAAGGTCTCACCGAATTCCTCCTGAACCTCTGCAGAGGACCACCACTTCATAAATTCCCAAGCCTTTGCTTCTCTCTCCGGATCCGACTCGAACATTACGGTACTGTCTGCACCGGCTGCAGTATATCTTGCAATCGTGCCGTCCTCCTGCTCTACACCCGGTACCAGTGCAATCTCCCATGCACTTGCGATTTCCGGTGCCGCATTCAGAATCAGATTGTAGGTACCGAAATCAGCAATACCAATCGGCAGGTCACCATTTCTAAAGTGCTGATAGAAGTTTGGAACGTCTACCGGCATATTGTAAATCGTAAATAACTCCGTCAGTTCGGTAAATGCCTCTACTGCTTCCTCGCTGTTAATCGCCGTATCACCTGCAAAGGTATGATACAGGGAAGCTCCATGCTGGAACAAAAGCGGTGTCGTACCATGGAAGTTACGCATACCGGACATACCTGCGGTTGGATAATAGAAGTTCAAACCTCTCATCTGCAGGTCAGTCAACATTCCTCTGACATCCTCCATCGTCTCCGGTACGGAAAGTCCTAACTTCGATAAGATATCGCTACGGTAGAACAGTACCCAGAAGTTCATGGTCTCCGGCATCGAGTAAATGCCTTCGCCAATCGTAGATGGTACAAATAATGCTTCGTTGTATCTTAATGCAATTTCATCAAAATCTTCAAATTCCGTCAAATCCTTCAATGCGCCACGAATTGCCAAGTCAAACGGTACCGCATAATTGATACCGGTTGCAATATCCGGTGCATCTCCGGATGCATTTGCCAGAACAAGCTTGTTCTGGTCAGGCATCAGCGATAAGTCAACCTGAATACCGGTTGCCGGTGTAAAGGAATCGTCAATCATCTTCTGCATAATCTCCAAATGCTGTCTGGAACGGTTTACCCAAACCTGTAAGTGCTCCGGATCCGCATTGGTCGTCGAATATGCCTGTGCCTGGAAGGAATAAGCAAAACGCTGAATGGAACTCATAACACCATTCCAGAAGCCTACCTTCTCCGGCAGCTGATTCTTCGAACCATCCTGATACAGATAAATGCCATCTAAGGAAAATCTGTTTCCGTTCAAGGAATCCAACAGGTTTGCCAGATACTGATTTACCGAGTTACTGCTGGTCGAAAGCTCTGCAATACGATACAATAACTCGTCTACATCCTTCGCCAGGCTGCGAAGCTGATTCGATGCGATGGTCAAGGAAGAGAATGCTGCAATCTTCTTCACATCCGGATTGAAGGTCTTTGCATACTCCATGATGGCATCCATCTCATCTGCCCAGCCAATCAGCTTATCACCGATACCCGGAATATAAGCCTCCAGATTAAAGTCACGATACTTATCCTTGTTGGTACCTACAACCTTCGTAATCTCCAGAGAAAGGTCATTTACCTCATTCATGATACGGTCAACCTTTTCCAGACACTCACGAATCGGGTCAATACTGATAGTCAGTGCAATCGTATGAGTACCTTCTTCTAAATACACGCTCAGATTCTGACCGTTGTCGTCCTTTAAGGTCAGCAGCTTATATTCCTTGATATAATCGAACTGATAATCCTTAAACTCAGTATTCGGAATCTGTCCGTCCACTGCAACGTTCATGAATACTGGAAAATCTGTCTTATCTCCCTGTCTGTAATTCATCGCGATATAATAGTAACCGCTCTTCGGTGCCGTAAACTCATAGGTCAGAGTCTGTCCGGCATCCTTAAAGGAAGCACTGTCAATCGTGTTCAGTTCCTTTTCCTTTACGCTGTACGGATACAAATCCACATCATACTCACAGGTAGGACGAATCGACGAATCATTTCTATAAGTAGGAGTCTCTGCCTGAATATCTACAAAGCCATCTCCTGTGGCTGCCTCCGAGCCGGTATATTCTGCAATCGCAGGCTCAGCGCAAAGATAAATATTTCCGATTAAGAGTGCGCCCTCTGCCACCGAGATTGTCAAAGTGTTCTCGCCCGCTGCCAGCTCTACACCCAGCGGAGTCGAGTAACGGTAGCTCGCCGGATAGAGATATTTGTTTCTCCACTCGTATGCCTTATCCGGAATCGCTACAATCTGATTGCCGTAGCGGTCATAAGAAGGCTCTGCTGCGTCTACCCAGACATTTTCAAAGCTTAAGCTTCGCAGCTCGTAAAACGGATACTCACCGTTTACCTGCAACGAGCCCTCTGCAGAAAGAATCGAATCTGCACAGGATATGTAATCCATACTGATGTAATAAACTGCCGAACTCGGAACATCAATGGTCAGTGTAGCCTCCTGTCCGATTTCTACAAGCAGTACCGAATCACTCTTTGCATAGTCATAGGTTTCGGTTGTCATCATGGCATTACCGCCTGTAACAATATCCTTAATCGGATACTCTACATTTGCTCCCTGATACTTCGGCTGCGTATACCCTCCGCTTACAATCGTGTAGTTGTTCGAGATTCTCTCATCCGAATAGGTAATGACAGCACCGTCTCCCCCTGTAGCCGTTCCCTGACTCTCCGTACCGGATGTATCAGCTTGTACATACATCACTGGTTCGAAACAGGAAAAGGTAAATACAAGTGATAATACAAGTGCCAGTGTTTTCATCGGCTTCTTACGAATCATCTTGATGTTCCTCCTTGCTTCCTTGTCAATCTAAATTATTTTTTAAAATCCTAAACTATAAATACATTATATAGAATTATTAGCAAATAGTCAATATCTAATTAAATGAAATTTGTGCAGATTTAACAACCGGTTTTTGCTACTTTTAGTTTTTCTTGAAAAGTAACCTTAATAATTTTATTTCTATCTCTTGATTTCTTGTCAAACTTTGCTTATAATGATATTCAGATACATGTTTCTTTTTTTACAGACAACTTTAAGAACATATCAAACTTTTCACAGAGAAGGTATTTATCATGATGCACATTACTTCATTAGATGACGGTTTGGAGCTGTTCAAAGCGCTCGGCTCCGAGATTCGTATATCTATCATCAAACAACTTCTTGCCAACAAAGGCATGAATATGAACGAACTGGCAGCCAGCCTAAACATTACCAACGGTGCGCTGACCAGTCACATCAAGCGCTTGGAGGATTGCGGTATCATTTCAATTTCCAGTGAATCGACTGGACACGGCAACGAAAAACGCTGCTCCGTCCACCTCGATAAAATCTTAATTGAAATCGAACCGGACCTCGCATTCAAAAATATTTACGAAACCGATTTGAAGGTTGGGCAATATTGTGACTATCAGGTATATCCTACCTGCGGTCTGGCGACCAGCGAGGCTCTGATTGGCGAAGTAGACAGTACCCGTTACTTCTCCCATCCGGATCGCATGAACGCCAACATTCTTTGGTTTACCAAGGGCTATGTGGAATATATCATTCCGAATTTTATTCCTACCTCCCAGAAGATTGACCAGATTATGATTTCCGTCGAGTTAAGCTCTGAGGCACCGGGCATCAACAATGTATGGCCATCCGACATTCACTTCTATTTAAATAATGTATGCTTAGGTTATTGGACGAGTCCCGGCGATTTCGGTGAGGAGCGCGGTCTGTTCACTCCAAACTGGTGGTTCCCGAACTGGAATCAGTACGGTATGCTCAAGCTGATTGTGATTAACAATCAGGGAACCTTTATTGACGGCTTAAAGATTTCCGATGTTTCCTTAAAAGAAATGAAGCTTGACTACCGCAGCCCGCTGAAGTTAAAATTCGCTGTACCGGAGGACGCCACTCACGTCGGCGGATTGACCATTTTCGGCACCGGCTTCGGTAATTACAATCAAGACATCAAGGTCAGCATCAGTTACAGTCCGATGAACTCCGAAGAAGAGAATGATATACCAGAATAGATAAGCAATCAAAAAGAACCGCTCCTAGCGAGCGGTTCTTTTTGATTGCTATTTTAATTATTTGCTCTTCTCGTATACAAACGCCGGAGTTCCATCCTCGTTCCACTTCACAGTCAGCAGCATTGCATGACGGTTTGGATCATACAGCGGGTCGCCTACGATTTCTTCGTATGGTCTTGCATGGAATACCATGATATCCTCGCTGCCATCCTCAGACTTCACAAAGCTGTTGTGTCCCGGACCATAAACCTCTTTTTCGTAATCCGTCTTCAGTACCGGCATTCTGGACTTTGTCCAGGAAAGCGGGTCTAACAAATCCGAATCCTCGGAAGCGGTCATCATACCCACACAGTAGCATGCGCCGGTTGCACTCGCCGAATAGGTCAAAAACAGCTTGCCGTCCTTCTTTAACACAGCCGGCCCTTCTGCTACCCAGAAGCCGACTCTTTCCCAGTCGTAATCCGGTGTTACCAAAAGCACCTGTACGGTCTTTAACTTCAGCGGGCTTTCCATCTCTGCGATATACAGATTCGAAATCTGTCTGCCGACACCAACCTTCTCTGCCCATACCATGAAGTGCTTTCCTTTATTTTCAAAAACCGTAGCGTCCAGAGAAAATGCACGGAACGAAAATTCGTCTTCATCCGCACACTGCATCGGACCACACTCTTCCCATGCATCCGTCATCGGATTCTGACCGGTACAGTGAAGTACATACGGACGAATTGCCCAAATATCCTCTGCCATACCTGCCGCAAAATAAATATACCAGCCGCCATCCAAATAGTGAATCTCCGGAGCCCAGATATGCTTGCTCATCGGACCGGACTCGTGCTTGGTCCAAACCGTAACTTCCTCTGCATCTGCCAGTCCCAGCAGAGTATCTGCATGACGCAGAATAATCTTGTCATAAGCAGGAACCGACGCCGTAAAATAATAAGTGCCATCTGCTGCCTTGTATGCATACGGGTCTGCTCTCTGCGCAATAAACGGCTTATTATACTCAGTTTCTTTTAACATTTTCTTTCTCCTTCCTACTTTTTCTAAAATCCTCAACATCTTTCCGTCAAAATGTCTTTTTTTCAAAAAGTCTATTTTCGCTTTCTTGTTTAATTTGCCAATAACATTTAGACTTATCTATAATATATTAGATTTTTCTAAAGAAATCAATAGGAAAAAGGAGTTTTTTTATTTTTCTTCTTATTTTTTTCTGAATATCAGCCTTGCAATACGCACCACCATCGCTACCGTCGCTGCCACCAATGCATATTTCACAATATCCGGCACCGTCCATTCCAGCTTTAACACACGGAATGCACAAAAATGAAAAATCATCAGTACAACAAAGCTATATATATAATACAGCACATATACCAAGAGATTCCATGCAATTTCCTTCACCATATCGAGCGGCGTTCTCTCGTTCATTTCTTACCTCACTTCTTTCTGTACAACCTTACCCGGCACTACGATACCATATCCAACAAGCCCTGAATGCCCTTCTCTTCAAAAATCTCTTTATAATAGCCGACCTCATCCTGAATCAGACTGTCGATTACCTTCATACCAAGCACCTCGACCGGCGCCTTATCATCCGTCATCAGATAATCGCCCGCCTCGTAACGGCTAAAACCGGCTGCTACACTCTGCATCATGGTTACCAGCTCTGCTTCCTCTGCCAATGCAACATTTCGCTCCATTACCTTAAGCATATCGCTGCAATTCGAAGCAAACAGCTCCCTGTTCGTCGTTCTCGCCACATCTACCGTATATACTTCCGAAAATACACGCGAAATCGTATCCGCCAGATACTGGTTGATATTACCCTCTTCCTCGCCGCGCATATTCATATTTACCACCATGACACCATCCTCGGTCAGATGCTCCTTTACCAGCGTAAAAAACTCCAGCGAAGACATCTGAAACGGAATCGTGATATCCTGATATGCATCCACCATAATCACATCGTATTTCTTGTCCACCGCATTCAGATAAGCTCTGCCATCATAGGTAGTCACTTTGATATTCTCCGCTAATTCAAAATGCTCTCTTGCCAGCTCCGTAATTTTTTCATCAATCTCTACTCCTTCTATCGAGAGATTATCAAAATAACGTTCGCACTGCGTCGCATAGGTACCGGTACCCATACCGAGAATCAGAATCTCAAAATTCTCCTTTTCTTCTACACCTGCCATAAACGGTGCCGCCATCGCATAGTCGTAGTACATCCCGCTCAGACTATCGTCCTTTTTCAAAATCGACTGCACACCGAACAATACATTTGTCGAAAGGATGACCGAATCCTCATCCTCCTTTACCTGCAGATAATTATAAACCGATTCGCCCTCGTAGGTCAGCTCCGACTCCCAAAACGCAAAGCTGCCCGAATGTCCGAATACACAACAAAGCACGAAGCAAAGTCCGCCGGCAATCACCTGCTTTTTCCCACTGCGGGTACTGACAAAATAAATTACCGAAAGCAGCAGCAAAATACCCGCAAAAATCAGGAAGGTAATTGACGTGCCGACTGCCGGTATCGTCACAAAGGTCGGTAAAAACGTACCGATGATACTGCCAATCGTATTGGATGCACCCAGACTGCCCGCCGTCTTTCCGCTGTCCTCAAGACTCTCCGTCGAATACTTAATCAGCGACGGTGTAACCGTACCGAGCAAAAACAACGGGAACACAAAAATCACCATACACGCTGCAAATGCCGCCCAGATTAAGAAATTCGTACTAACCGTAAAAATTAGCAGCCCCGAAATACCGATAATAATATACTTACCAAGCACCGGAATCGCCGCAATCCAGATTGCCGCAAGGATAATACGTCCGTACAGCTTGTCCGGATTCGGATTCTTATCCGCACTCTTGCCGCCATAAATATTTCCCAGCGCCATTGCAATCATAATCGTACCGATAATAATCGTCCATACAATCTGCGAGGAGCTAAAATACGGTGCCAGCAATCTGCTCGCGCCCAGCTCCACCGCCATTACCGACATACCTGCAAAAAACTCCGTCAGGTACAAAAAAATCTTGTTTGATAAAATCTTTTTTTCTTTTTCCACACTCGTTTCCTTCCTGTCGTTCTGACTACTGTCATTTTTTACATAGTATCAGTATAAAATATCACCTCTCCAAAGACAAGGGGTTTATACTTTTTTAATGTGGAAAAGGGAGCGCAAAATCTCCTAATTTCCTTGACACTTCCGTACAATTGTAGTATGATGAAATCATTAAGAAACAGCTTTATTATTTAAGTTTTCACTTAACCAATAAGGTTTCTTTCTTTCGTATTATCTCATTTTATGACAAAGAAAAAATTAGGCATTTGCGAAACTCATAAGAGTCTTCACTAAAGCCCGACAAATGAACAAAACACCTAAAAAAGATTTTAAAGAAGGGAAGGTATTACTTATGGCAAAGCTTTACATCAATCCGGGCAATCCGAAGAGCAAAATCAACAAAGAAATTTACGGTAATTTCTCCGAGCATCTGGGCAGATGTATTTATGAAGGAATTTTTGTTGGCGAGGATTCCCCGATTCCAAACACCAACGGTATGCGTAACGATGTCGTAGAAGCATTAAAGGAAATGAAGCTTCCGGTACTTCGCTGGCCGGGCGGCTGCTTCGCAGATGAATATCACTGGATGGACGGTATCGGTCCGAAGGAAAACAGAAAAAGAATGATTAACACCCATTGGGGTGGTGTAGTAGAGGACAACAGCTTCGGTACGCACGAATTTATGGAGCTCTGCCGTCAGCTCGGCTGTGAGACCTATATCAACGGCAACCTTGGCAGCGGCACCGTGCGCGAAATGTCCGAGTGGGTAGAATACATGACCTTCTCTGGTGTTTCTCCGATGGCTGACCTCAGAAAAGAAAATGGTCACGAGGATGCATACACCGTAGATTATTTCGGTGTAGGAAACGAATCCTGGGGCTGCGGCGGTAATATGACTCCGGAACACTACGCAAACGAGTATCGCCGTTATCAGACCTATGTCAGAAATTACACCAACGACCACAAGATTTACAAGATTGCTTGCGGTCCGAACGCTTCCGATTACGATTGGACCGACAAGGTTATGAAGATTGCAGGCAACTATATGGATGGTCTTTCCCTTCACTATTACACCCTGCCAACCGGCAACTGGGGACACAAGGGAAGTGCAACCGACTTTGATAGTGCCGAGTATTATAAAACCATAAAGAATACCTTCTTCATGGAAGAGCTTTTGACCCGCCACAGCGCAATCATGGATCAGTACGACCCGGCTAAGAGAGTCGGCTTAATCGTTGACGAATGGGGTACCTGGTATGATGTAGAGCCTGGCACCAATCCGGGCTTCCTGTATCAGCAGAACACCATGCGTGACGCTATGGTAGCAGCCATCAACTTAAATCTGTTCAATAAGCACAGTGACCGTGTTCAGATGGCAAACATCGCACAGTTAGTAAATGTACTGCAGGCAGTTATCCTGACCGAGGGCGAGAAGATGATTCTGACCCCTACCTATCATGTATTCAAGATGTACGCAGACCATCAGGATGCTACTCTGCTTGACAGTTCTCTCGCTACTGAGAAAATCGGTACCGAAGAAAACCAGATTCCAAACCTGACCGAGTCTGTTTCCGTAGCAGCTGACGGTACCATTACCATCACCATGGCAAATCTTTCTCTGGATGCTTCTTATCCAATCGAGGCTGTATTTGCAGAGGGCGCAGCTACCGCAGCTACCGGCACCATCCTGACCGGTGCCATGAAGGATCACAACACCTTCGATGCTCCGGAGGTAGTAAAGACTGCTGACTTCACTGATATTACCGTCGCAGACGGCAAGGTAAGCTTTACCGTGCCACCATGCAGCGTAGTAAAGATTAACGTTACTATGTAATAAAACCCAAAAGAGACTGTTGCAAAACCTGTTCCTCGTCGAACATCATATTTTGCAGCAGTCTCTTTGCTAATATTCATCCTTTTTCACTTTTTTCTCATATTGCACCAGCATCCCCTGTGTGGTACGCAATGCATTCTCCAAGGTCGTCATTTGTAACGGTGTACAGCTTTTTAATACCTGTCCGATTTCCTCCAGCACCAGCTCCTGTACCCCATCTTTATTGTCGATATGATCTGCCAAAAGCGCATTCGGTGTCGTTTCCAGTGCATTCGCCAAATCCACAAGCACCTGCAGACTGAACTTCGTCTTTCCGTTTTCGATATTGCACATATGCGGCGACGATACATCAATCCGTTCTGCCAGCTTTTCCTGCGACAGCTTGAGTTCCTTCCTGCGCTTCCGGATTCGTTCTCCTAACAGCACATAATCAATTTCCATGCAATCCCCTCCAATACCATAGTTTCATTGTATTGAATTAAATTGCACATTTTAATAAACTGTATGCTAATTTTTTAATATTTTTTTATTTTGAAGCTAATTTTTAGTTCAGTTATGAACTTTGCATGTGGTTTATGAGGTAAAGCAGTTAAAAATGCTCCGGTATTTTCCGGAGCATTTTCGTTTTCTTATTTCATTGTCCGCAAGCGCAGTCCTTATGCGTCCTTGCCAGCAACCTCAGTCAGGCTCTTTGCCAGACCTGCCAAGCCCTGAATCTCGGACGGAATGATAATCTTGGTAGCCTTGCCATCTGCTGCCTTGCTGAATGCCTCCAGACTCTTTAACTGGATTACACTATTGTTTGGATTTGCCTCATTCAGTGCGCGGATACCATCGGCATTTGCCTGCTGTACGGCGATAATAGCCTGTGCCTGACCTTCTGCCTCACGGATGGTAGCTTCCTTCTTTGCCTCTGCACGAAGAATTGCTGCTTCCTTCTCAGCCTCTGCCTCAAGAATCGCAGATTCCTTCTTACCTTCTGCAACGAGAATTGTGGACTTCTTCTCACCCTCTGCACGAAGGATAGCCTCACGACGCTCACGCTCTGCCTTCATCTGCTTCTCCATCGCATCCTGAATCGCAGCCGGAGGGATGATGTTCTTTAACTCTACACGGTTAACCTTGATACCCCATGGGTCAGTTGCCTGATCAAGAGATACTCTCATCTTGGTATTGATGATTTCTCTGGAGGTCAGGGTCTGGTCAAGCTCCAAATCACCGATGATGTTACGAAGAGTCGTAGCAGTCAGGTTCTCGATTGCCATAATCGGATGCTCTACACCGTATGCATACAGCTTCGGATCGGTAATCTGGAAGAATACTACGGTATCAATTCTCATGGTAACGTTATCCTTTGTGATAACCGGTTGTGGTGCGAAATCCACTACCTGCTCCTTTAAGAGCACCTTCTTTGCGACCTTATCAATAAACGGTGCTTTCAGATGCACACCTACACTCCAGGTTGCCTGATATCCACCCAGTCGCTCCACTACAAATGCCTGTGCCTGTGGCACGATTTTGATACAGGATGCCAGAATCAAAAGAATGACTACGACAAACGCTATTGCAACATATCCTGCTGGTTCCATAAAATCCTCCTTTTTTTACGCTATGCGTTATCATTTTTCGGTGCAGCTACAGGCTCTACAAGCAGCTTTACACCATTTACTTTTCGTACTGTAACCTTTTCTCCAACCGGAATCACATCCTCATCCTTGCAGGAACGTGCCGTCCATGTCAGACCATTCAAGATAACGGCTCCGGTTTCTTGGAAATTGTTGATCTCCTCGGTTACTCGTACCTCTTCACCTACTACACTCTCTATATTCGTCTTTGCACGCTTGTTATTATAATAGCGCACTGCCACCGGTCTGGTAAATATCAACAATACAAAGGATACCGCCAAAAATACGATTACCTGTGTCAGCCAGCCACCCTCAAATAACGCCACAACAAATGCCGCCAGAGAACCACCCGCAAACCAAATCGTAAACAGTCCCATCGTTGCCGCTTCCACACCAATCAGCACCACGAACAATATAAGCCATTTGATAGATTGCATAGTATCTCCCCCTTTCCTGAAAGTTCGATTACAGTTTCACCTGTTATTCTTATTGTAATCGAACCATTTCTTCTTTTCAAGGGGTTTATCGGATTCTAAGAAAACTTTAATTTATCACTTTCACTCAATGTAGTGCTATTTTTCTGCCGGCACACCAAGATTACATACCGGTGCTTTCCCGGTCGTCTCCACCAAAAGCTTCTGCAGCACCAGCCCGTCATCCTTCATGTAAAAACGAAGCGTATGTCTGCCCGCCTGCAGCATTCCGTGCTGCGTCCTCGCTTTATGCACATTGTCCAGTACGCCCTGCTCCCATACCCAGCCTTCTCCGACCGGCGTTCCGATTGGGAAAGTATCTGCAATCCGAATCTCTCCATCATCCACCTGCACACCGTATTGCATTCCGGTCATTGCAGACAGCTGATTGGTCGGAGCAGTATATGCGGTAATCGTAACCTCCGACGGCTCTATCATGTAGAAAGAGTATTCCAAATACGGTGCATCGATGCCCGGAGTCCGGGACTCACGCAAAGAAATCCACTGTTCTGCCTTCTTGCCTGCCGCCATTTGGATATCTGTATTCTCCGTTGCCGAATTTTCTGCAATGCGATATGCCTTCATTGCACCATATTCTCTGCCGTAGCCCTCAATTTTGCGGTACTCTGCACCAGCCATAGCTACGGATTGCTCGTAAGCATCCGCGCGCAATGCCAGATATCCCTTAATGTCACCCGCCTGCGCCGACAAGTACTCTGCTCTTACCGCTTCGTCCAGCTTCGTTACCGGAAGCACCAGTTCGACCCGGCGCTCTCCTGCCGTCAATACCAGCTTTTTCTTTGTGCCATCCAGCAGTTCCAAATCCCCACGCACCAGCAGAAGCGCTGCTTCCTCCACTGTGATTTTCGTGCCGCTTGTCAAAGGCTCGCCGCCCTCCATGCTGCGCACCAAATGCTCCGGCGTCAGCGCCAGCTTTTCCACCAGCAGCCCCTCGTCAAATAAAACCTCACATTCATATGCGCACTCTCCGGTATTAAACAATGCGATACGTCTTGCTGCACAGCTCACATTGTTCAGCGCCTCCAGTTCTGCTACACCATTTCGCAATACCGTACCGCCCTCCGGTACTACCAGCAGTCCACCGTCCTTCTCTGTCGTATCTTCCTTACATTCCGGCATCTCATTCACTTCTGCCGACTGCCAGTTCGTCTGACCGATATGCGCCTGATCCATCATACCATTCCACTTGCCGTCAGCAATCTCGTGATTGTATTTCTCCGTTTCTGCCGCATCTGCGCGAAACGCTTCCTCTGCTGCCAGCTTTGCTTTTTTCCACAGGCTGCTGCCAAGCTCTGCATAACAATGATTTTTCGCAGTATTGATAAGCAAACGGTACATAATACAGGATGCTTTGACCGGATGCAACACCAGCTGGTAATAGCAATCTGCCTTTTCCGGTGCCAGATACTTTGCCGCCAGCTCTGCCTTTGCAAGCACCGTCTCATATGCTGCAAGCATACGGTCTGCCTCACTGAAATTCATCAATGAAAACGTATCCTGTCGCAGACTCTCCGGCTTACGGATGCCGTTTAACCAAGTATAACCATCCAGCGCCTCTGCAATCAGCGCAAGCCAGCCTTCCTTATTCATAGCTGACACCGCTTTTTCGCCAATTACGCCTGTATCATCCCGCTTTTCCGGCGATATACCGTTGCCCTCTGCTGCCTTAGCACAGAAGAAATCTCCAAACTCTCTCTCTACAAACTTTGCCAAATACTCCTGTACCCGGTTCTCCTTGCCCCAGGTATCAAAATCATATGCCAAATCAAGGAAATAAGTAAGCGGCAGCTCCATTGGCTTCAAATCCCCCACATTGACAATCCAAATCTGACGCACTCCGTACTCATAAGCCATGCTCATCTGTTCCCATGTCTTAGCTAACGGCATATTGTTAATCCACTTATACGAGAACGGCCCACCCACATAGTCAAAATGATAATACATACCGAAGCCGCCCTTATGACTGCGCATCTCTTTCGTTGGCAATCTGCGGACATTACCAAAGTTATCATCACAGAGCATCAGCGTAATATCCTCCGGCACCTTCATGCCCGCATAATAAAACGCCTCTACCTCCTTGTACAGGCACCACACCTGCGGCACCTCGGACGGGTCCGGATTGATATGCTCTGCGATAATCTTCCTCTGGTCTGCCACAATCTGCTCCAGCAGTTCAATACACTGCTCCGTTGTCGCATTCTCAATCATCGGCTCGTCGCCGTCACCACGCATACCAACCGTAATAATCTTCTCATAATCCTTATTTTCGCGAATCCGGTCCTCCCAAAAACGATACAGACCATCCTTATTTTTCGCATAATTCCAGTTCGCGTGTCCTCCATAAGTATCACCAAGCACTGTCCATTCCTGCTGCGCACGCATCATCGGCTCGTGATGTGAGGTTCCCATGACCACACCATACTCATCTGCCAATGCCGGACACTCCGGGTCGTCGATATTAAAGCTCTTGCCCCACATCGCCGGCCAGAGATAATTTCCCTTCAGACGCAGCAACAGCTCAAACACACGCACGTAGGCACCCTGATTCACGCCACCATATTGATTGGTACACCAGTTTAAAAAGCACGGATTCTCATCATTGATAAAGAAACCACGATACCGCACCGACGGCTCCTTCGAATCCATTGCTTCTATCCGCAATTCCGGCTTCTCCTGCTTTTTCGGCACACTGTCTGCCCACCATACCCACGGCGATACACCGAGAAGCTCCGATACCTTATATACACCGTAAATCGCACCACGCTTGTCACTGCCTGCTACCACCAGCGCCTTGCCAAAGCCGTAGCCCGGCTGGTCGATAACCTCCATGTGATAACATTCCCACTTGCCCTCAATACCAGACAAATCCAGTCTGCCTTCCTGTTCCAGTTCCGCTATCCACGGATGCGCTATCGTACCTGCAATAATTATTGTATCTGCATCTTCACCTTCATCTCCTGCGACAAACTCCTCCAGCTTACCGTCCGCATCCAGAATCGCATCCTCTGTAACCGGATAAACCCCGGCTTCCTTTCCGGTTACCATACAGATATCCTCTGCCAGACTATCTGCGGCATGCCGAATGCCCAAAAAATCTCCATCTCCTACTGCAATTGCTGCACGTCCGCTGCCGCCAATGATACGAAAGCTTTTCGCTGTATTTTCCATAACCAACCTCTCCTTCCCACTTCTCTGTCTACATTATAGAAAAATGCCGCAAAAAAAGAAAGCCGCAGCACGGCTTTCTCTTCTCAAATATTGCGGTTTTCAGTTTTTAATCAATACCACCCTTATGCCTTACAGTACATCATCAATTAATTACTGATAGAACATTGCATAATCACTGCGCTGCTGATTGATAAAATTGATTGCAGAGGATGGATGTGCATTCAACACACCGGTCAGCAAATAGGGAATATCATAGCCCCATACTGCACCCTCCTCCTTCAAGCGGTTCATATGTTTCTCTACAAAGCTCATAATGGCAAGCTTATTGTACTTTGGATTACGCAGGAAGCTGAGCAGCAGCTCCATATAGCAGTTTCCGGCACCGCGCCCCATACCGCTCACGGTAGCATCTAAGAAGCTTGTACCTCTCGAAAGTGCTTCAATGGTGTTCGCAAATGCCAGCTGCTGATTGTTGTGCGCATGAATACCAATCTTCTTGTTGTACTTTGCAGCCACATTCAAGTACTTGTCTGCCAAACGCTCAATCTGCTCCGGATAGAACGCACCAAAGCTATCTACCAAGTAGATAACATCCACGCCACACTGACCGAGCAGCTCCAGACCACCGTCCAGATCCTCGTCATTTACCTTGGACACTGCCATGATATTAACTGTTGTCTCATAGCCCTTTGCCTTTGCATCCTCAATCATCTCAATCGCTGCAGGAATCGTGTTGATATAGGTAGCCACACGCACCATATCAATCACACTGTCCTTGCGGTTTAAGATATCCTTCTTGAAATCGGTTCTGCCGACATCTGCCATTACAGCAAGCTTCAAATCAGTCTTATTATCTCCGACAATCGCGCGCAAGTCCTTCTCGTCACAGAACTTCCACTTACCAAAACTCTTCGGGTCAAAAATCTCCTTCGATGCCTTATAACCAAACTCCATATAATCAACGCCAGCCTTGATATTGGCAAGATATAAATCCTTTACAAACTCATCCGTAAATGCAAAATTATTTACCAAACCGCCATCTCTTAATGTACAATCCATTACCTTGATATCCGGGCGGAAGGATACCAACGAACCCTTTCTGTCGCGAGCCATAGTCTCAATCTCCTATCTAACTTTCTTATTTATCCATTCAACGCTTTAAACCGCTAAATCATTGACAGATATAAGGATACTGGATTTCATCCGATTTGTCAAGTAGGATTTTAGCCAAATAGCAATATTTTCTCCATCAACGCCCCCGCCAAGCAGTCATCCATCCATTCACATACACTCATGCATACTCTCTTGCAAGCTGCTCCAACCGCTTATCCAGTACATCGATATGCTCATCAAACCATACCAGCATTCCCTTGGCAAGCTTTGCCTGCTCCAGATAGATTTTCCGGTTCCTTGCAAGCGATTGATAATACTGTCCATAAAAATCACACACCGCAAGAAAATAATAAAACAATCTCCCGGCATTCTGAATATCATACGCATTTAAGCCGCCCTCTGTCAAATAGATGCGCAGATAACGCTCAAAACAATCCACATCCAGTCTGCCCTCTTTGCATTCCGGCGCCATAAAGATATACGAGCGCACAACCTCCCATATCAGCGGATGTCTGCAGGCAGTAGTCCAGTCGATGATACCCTTGATTTCATTGTTCTCACACAAGAGCTGCGAAATCATATAATCTCCATGCGTATTGCCGCAGGTCAGTTTCGACACCTCAAATTCATATCTCGGAAAACGTTCCAAAACCGCCAAAATCGTGCGAATGTCCCGTACATTCTCCTCATCCCCGTTTTGTAGGGCAATTTGCAGCGTATTTTTAAAACTCTCTGCCATCATTTCCGGTCTGCGATACTGAAAAAATCTCGCGCCGATGCCTTCCGGCAATTCGTCAAACGTCTGCAGCACCATATGTATTTTCGCCAGCAGCTTTGCAGCCTTCTCGAACAAAAACTCCGGTGCCTCATTGTACTCATAGGTTACACCCGCGATGAATTTCTGCACATGGAATCTTCGTCCGTTTTCATCCACAGAAATCACCTGTCCCTGCAAATTTTTCACAAACTCGCTCGCCGGAATTCCATGCTCACGCAGATATGCACAAAGCCTTGGCTCCAGCTCCGGATGATTCATTTCGTTATCACTCGCATACTTTACTACATATTTCTGATTTCCGGCTGTCACAAAATATGTGAGCGAACCGGCACCCTTCTCCGATATCTCGGTCTGCTCGATTTCCAGCCCATAGAGCCGGTAAATTCGAAATCTCAATTCTTCAAATTCCAGCTGCTTCATCAGCTCCAGTCGCGAACGATCAAGCTTATAAAATAATTCTGCAAGATTCAGCGGCTCTCCGATTAACAGCTCATTGACTGTAATCCCAAGAATACCGCAAAGCGGCTCCATATACACCACCTCCGGCATACCATTGCCGCATTCCCATTTGGACACGGTTTTCTCCGAAATCCCCAGCCGCTCTGCCAGCTCCCTTTGCGTAAAATTTTTCTCTTTTCGCAAATCCGCAATAAATTTACCGATTTTTTTCTGATTCATATCTCTCTCCATTTCTTGTGTGTTTTTTCATCGGTATTATAACTGCGTTTGTGGCTTGAGAAAACCCACGCTCCGTAGAGTTGAAGGGATGTGCTGCACAACTTTTTACGATGCTCTTACATCAAAAAACATTACTGTACTACTTATATTAGAACCAATTTGAATAGAGATGCAACTGGAAAATTGGGAGTTATCGAGTTAAACAATAAATCATAATTGCTTGTTGAACATTAAGCAGATGCTTTTTAAACTCATATCCAACAAAATAATCAGAATCAATTACATCCGCAGAAACTTCTTCTCCACGATAAAACGGCGGGCAAGGATTTAATATAGCTCCCGCATTTGCCATTTGCATAGCTTCTAAGGTAACCATACACTCCTTGAAATTATCAAGAATAGCAGACGGTAACGAATCGGTACATATAATATCTTTTACTATAATCGCTTCGTAGATATTACTATGCGATACTAAACCCTCAATTTCATAACCATTTCCACAACACTGCTCCAGTTGAAAGCCCATAACAGTTGATGCTTCTTTCCACGCCAAGCCAATGTTACCATTTTTGCCACAAAACAAAAAC
>JAFTQM010000091.1 GCA_017462755.1 Lachnospiraceae bacterium
TGATGTAATTATTCTGCTTGGCGGACGTACCGGACGTGACGGCTGTGGCGGTGCTACCGGTTCCTCCAAGGCACATACTACCGAGTCCATCAAGGTATGTGGTGCAGAGGTGCAGAAGGGTAACGCTCCGACCGAGCGTAAGCTGCAGAGACTGTTCCGTCGTGAGGAAGTTAGTCATCTGATTAAGAAGTGTAATGACTTTGGTGCCGGCGGTGTATCCGTAGCAATCGGTGAGCTGGCAGCAGGCTTAAGAGTAGATCTTGATAAGGTGCCGAAGAAGTACGCAGGTCTGGATGGTACGGAGCTTGCTATTTCCGAGTCCCAGGAGCGTATGGCTATCGTAGTAGCAAAGCAGGATGTGGACAAGATGCTTGCATTTGCAGAGGAAGAGAACTTAGAGGCAGTGGTTGTCGCTGAGGTAACCGAGTCTCCTCGTCTGGTGCTTTGCTGGAGAGGTAAGGAAATTGTAAAAATTTCCAGAGCCTTCCTTGATACTAACGGTGCGCATCAGGAGGCTACCGCGGTGGTTTCCATGCCGGAAAAGGCAGATGCATTCTTTGCAAAGGGTGAATCCTATGAGGCAGCTTCCGTAAAGAAGGCTGCAGCGGAGAAGGGCGAAACCGCAGGTGCTGATTTTGATGTAAAGAAGGAATGGCTGGCAATGCTTGCTGACCTCAATATCTGCTCCAAGAAGGGTCTGGTGGAGATGTTCGACTCCTCCATCGGTGCAGCAACCGTAACCATGCCATATGGCGGTAAGTATCAGATGACTCCGGTACAGACCATGATTGCGAAGCTTCCGGTACTGCGCGGCAAGTGCGATACCGTTACGATGATGAGCTACGGCTTCGACCCATATCTGTCCAGCTGGAGCCCATATCATGGTGCAATGTATGCAGTGGTATCCTCTGTAGCAAAGATTGTAGCTGCAGGTGGTGATTATACAAAGATTCGTTTTACCTTCCAGGAATACTTCCGTCGTCTCGGAACCGACCCGAAGAACTGGGGCGAGCCGCTCGCAGCACTGCTTGGTGCTTACGAGGCTCAGATGCAGTTCGGTCTGCCATCCATCGGTGGTAAGGATAGTATGTCCGGTACGTTCAATGAAATCAACGTACCTCCGACACTTGTTTCCTTTGCAGTAGACGTAGCAAAGAGCGGCGAGGTAGTAACCGGTGAATTAAAGAAGGCAGGCAATGCACTGGTTCGTTTCCAGATTGAAAAGGACGAGTACGATTTGCCGAAGTTTGACCAGCTGATGGCATTGTATGCACAGATTACCAAGCTGATGCGTGAGGGCGTGATTGTATCCGCTTACGCACTGGGCGCAAAGGGTATCGCAGAGGCAGTGAGCAAGATGGCATTCGGTAACCGTTTGGGCGTGGAGCTTTGCAACGAGCGTGATCCGAAGTCCTACTTCATGCCGGAGTATGGTAACATCATTGCAGAAGTGGCAGAGGCAGACATCGAGAAGTTAAAGACAGCAGGTATCGCATTTGACTGGTTCGGTATGGTAACCGATACGGCAGAGTTCAAGGTTGGTGATGTAACGGTAGCTATGAGCGATGCACTCGCAGCTTGGGAGAATACCTTGGAGAAGGTATTCCCGACTCATTCCGGTGCAGTCGATGAGACGCAGACCTTCGAGACAAAGCTGTACGATGCAAAGACCATCTACACCGCAAAGAATAAGATTGCGAAGCCAAAGGTATTCATTCCGGTATTCCCAGGTACGAACTGTGAGTACGATACCTTAAAGGCATTTGAGCGCGCAGGCGCAGAGGTAAATACCGTAGTATTCAAGAACCTCGATGAGAGAAACATCCGTGAGTCCGAAGAGGCATTTGAGAAGGCAATTAAGGAAGCTCAGATTCTGATGTTCCCGGGCGGCTTCTCCGCAGGTGATGAGCCGGATGGTTCCGGTAAGTTCATTGCAACTGCATTCCGTAATGTAAAGATTGCAGACGCAGTTAATGACCTGCTCAAGACCAGAGATGGTCTGGTACTCGGTATCTGTAATGGTTTCCAGGCAATTATCAAGCTTGGTTTAGTACCATACGGTGAGATTACCGCACAGCAGCCGGATTCTCCGACACTGACGACGAACAACATCGGACGTCATATTTCGAAGTCCGTATACACCAAGGTAGTAACGAACAAGTCTCCTTGGCTGATGCAGGCAGAGCTTGGCGGGGTATATTCCATTCCGGCATCCCACGGCGAAGGCCGCTTCGTAGCAAGCGAGGAGTGGATCAAGAAGTTAGCTGCAAACGGTCAGATTGCAACCCAGTACGTAGACCTTGCTGGTAACCCTACGATGGAGGAAGCGTTCAATCCGAACGGCTCCTACTATGCAATCGAGGGTATCACCAGTCCGGACGGACGTGTACTCGGTAAGATGGCTCACTCCGAGCGTCGCGGTGATGCAGTAGCATTGAATATCACCGGTGACCAGGATCAGCATATCTTCGAGTCCGGTGTAGCGTACTTTAAGTAAAAATAAGAGATAATAAGCCCTTGCACGAAGAGAAAAAACTTTGTGCAAGGGCTTCTCCTTTTCCAACTCAGGAAACTGCTGGAAATCGCGGTTTTTCCGCATTTTCCCCTTGCTTTATCTATTCAATCGGTGTAGAATAATAGATGGTAGTTTTGTAATAATTTTATAATATTTTCAGCATAGGATGATTACAAATACTTGAGGTTTATTCTTTGAAACTTAATCAAGAAATGTGGGACACAGAAAACAGATTCTAATACCCGAAAACGGATGCGGAGTGCATAAGGATGCATTCGGCAAAGCATGGGAAAGGAAGAGATATATGAATTATAATAAAAAGGCGCGCATTGCACCGGTAGTGATGGCAGCAGTCATGTTGCTTGGAGTAGCAGCGGATTTTGATATGTCAAAGCCACAGGCGGGAAGCAATATCGATGTCGCAGGAACGGTAGAAGCAGGAAACAAAGAGGCAGCAGACGATAGCACTGCTTTAGCGGGAGCAAAGAGTACTTATGGTTTAAATCAAGCATCACAAAACGATGCGGAGCCGAATGCCGGAATAGAAGAAATCGAGGGCGGCGACGTACAGCTGGAGCTTTCTTCGGACCCGAATTTGGAGCGGATGCCAAGTGAAGCCCCTACGCCGGAGCTGACGCCTAGTGCGGCTCCGACCCCAACGCCGAGTGCAACACCAACACCGACCGCAACTCCGGAGCCGACGGCGACCCCGACTCCGACCGAGGAGCCGGCGCCAAAGTTTTATTCTGAGGGAGTTGTGCATTCCAGTGTAGCGGACATTCAGCAGCGCCTGATGGATTTAGGCTTTATGGATTATTCGGAGCCGACGGATTATTACGGAAGTATAACCGTTCAGGCGGTAAAGCTGTTCCAGCGTCAGAATGAATTAAAGCAGGATGGTATCATCGGACCGGAAACACTGGAAATGTTATTGTCCGAGGATGCAAAGACCTATCTGGCAAAGCAGGGCATGCGTGGCGATGATATCAAGCGTATTCAGCAGCGTCTGTACGAAATGGGCTATTTGGCAAAGGAAGAATATGTTACCGGATATTTCGGTGATGTAACAGAGTCCGCAGTTAAGGAATTGCAGAAGAACAACGGTCTGGATGCCGACGGTAAGGTAGGCTCTATGACGATGGAAATGCTTTACAGCGAGAATGCCAAGGCAAATCTGTTGGCATATGGTGACGAGAGCGAGGTCGTACTGGCGTGTCAGGAGCGATTGAAGGAGCTTGGTTATCTGACGACAAAGCCGGATGGAGAATACGGAAATGATACCGTAGCAGCCGTAAAGCTGTTCCAGTCCAGAAATGACTTGGTGGTGGACGGTTTCCTTGGACCGTCTACAATGATGGTATTGTATCAGTCGAATGCGGTACCGAATGGTCTGATTATCGGTGACAGCGGCGATACGGTCAAGAGAGTACAGGAATTATTGGCAAAATATGGTTATATGTCATCTTCAAGCAACACCGGCTATTTTGGTGAAGTGACGGAGGCAGCCGTAAAGGCATTCCAAAAAAACAACGGTTTGTCGGTCGATGGTAATGTCGGTCAGAAGACGATGGCGAAGCTGACCAGTGGTAGTGTGATAAAGGCATCCGGCTCGTCGAGCAGCAGCTCCGATAGCAGTTCGTCCGGTAACTCCGGCAGTTCCGGCAGCAGTTCCTCCGGTAGCTCGTCAGGCAGTTCTTCCTCGAGCAGCTCGGACAGCTCTACCGGCAGTGTATCGGCATTGCTCAAGGTAGCAAAGTCCAAGGTGGGTAAGCCATATGTATATGGAGCTAAGGGACCGAATTCCTTTGACTGCTCCGGTTATGTATACTGGTGTCTGAATCAGGTAGGTGTACGCCAGAGCTATATTACCTCGTATGGTTGGAGAACCGTAGGAAAGTATCAGAAGATTACGAAGTTCTCCGAGATTCAGGCAGGCGATATTGTGGTCGTATACGGTCATGTAGGTATTGCAGCAGGCAATGGCATGATTTACGATGCTTCCTCCTCCAATGGTAAGATTGTTTACCGTGAGCTGGGCAGCTGGTGGAAGAAAAACTTTATCGTAGCGTGGAGAATTTTCTAATTGGAACATAGTAGAAGCAGAGTTGTTTTAAAACTGCATCGCAATAAAAAATGGAGCAAGTATCTCAATCGTAGCATTGAGACTTGCTCCGTTTTGTTTTGCGAATTCTTTGTTCTGTAATAGGAACTATGCGTTCAGAATCTGCTTGATGGTAATCTCTTTTTTGAGCGACAGGTCAATGAAGTAGTCATCGACCTGTACCAATGGTCTGGTCAAATCAAATTTGTTCAGCATGATAATCTTGCCCGTTTGTCCGGTGCTTAACAGGACATCGTATTGCAGAAAGTTTTGTGCGATTCGTTCACAGAAAATCATCAGCAGCGAGGAATCGAATTTGTTGTACATCCGGTCCTGTAAAAGTCCGATGGCTTCAAACGGAGATAATGCGCTCCGCCCCGGCTCGTCCATGGTCAGGGTATCGTAGATATCTGCAATGGCGAGAATTCTTGAGGTAGAGTTGATATTATCAAAAGAAACACCGAGCGGGAAGCCGGAACGGTCGATTCGCTCATGATGTGTAAGCACTGCCTGCTTGATGCGGGAATCAATGTCCTTATCCTTGATTAAGTTGTAGCCGTATATTACATGCTTATCACCGCTTTTTTTCTCCATTTCGTCATGGAAGCAAATCTGTGTCATACCTTCCTGCTGACATTTCAGGATGCCGATATCATGCAGAAGTCCGGCGACTCCGACAAGCTCGGTCTCTTCTGCGGTGTAATTTGCCCATTTTGTCAGTAATTGCGCATATAGGGATACATTGATGGAATGCGCATACAGGGACTCAGCAGATTGCTTCATCTGAAAAAGCATATCGCAGAGATTCATATCGTTGCCCGACTTTTCAATGACAGAGTTTACCATGTCAAGGAGAGATGGGATATCGATGTCTTTGTCCTGATAAGCGATGTCCTTCAGACTTTGCGAAAGGGTTTCCTCGGCAATCTGAAAGCTTTCCTGAAAGGCTGCTAACTGTTGTGCATTGACCGGCTCCTTAGAAGACGGCTGACTGGTCTTTGGTGGAGCTACGGAATAATCGACAATAACATCATTGATAAAATGCTTGGTTAAAAGGTCGCAGATTTCTTTTGTGACGCGGGTATTCTTTGGGATAATCATTGCGCCTGTGTGGGTATAAACATCCGATGCGATTATCATATCTTTTTGTAAACGGTTGGTACGGATTTTAATAAATGCCATAGTTACTCCCCACTTTCATCGGTTTTAAAATTCAACGGTCTTGTACGAATTCTTATAATTATATTATAAGGTATCCGCATGGAAAAGGAAAGAACTATTTTGGTTATCCCAAATCAATGCGGTCTATGGGAGTAA
>JAFTQM010000092.1 GCA_017462755.1 Lachnospiraceae bacterium
AACATACTTTCTGTAGCCTCTGTGCTCCTCTACCCAGTCAAGCAGAGTCAGCTCGTACTGAGCAAGCTTAGGAAGAACCTCCGGCTTCATGTTACCTGCGCCAAGCTCCTCCTCCATCTCCTTAACCTTTGCAGGGATACGAGGATCGTCTGCATGCTTGTTGAATGCTTCAATCAGGTCAAGCTCGGAATTCTCCTCAATCTCTACACCCAGATTGTAAAGCTGCTTAATCGGAGCGTGACAAGCAAGGAAGTTGAGTGGTCTAGGACCAAAGCTGATAATCTTTAAGTCGGAAAGACCGATGATACCGCGTGCAATCGGAACAAATTCCTTAATCATATCTGCACACTCTTCTGCGGTACCTACCGGATACTCCGGTATGTATGCCTTTACGTTGCGAAGCTTTAAGTTGTAGCTTGCATTTAACATACCACAGTATGCATCTCCACGGCCGTCCATCAGGTCTGCCTGAGACTCCTCTGCTGCTGCCACATAGATAGCAGGACCGTCAAAATGCTTTGCTAATAAGGTTTCGGAAATCTCCGGACCAAAGTTTCCAAGATATACGCAAAGTGCGTTACATCCTGCCTTCTTAATATCCTCCAGAGCCTGAACCATATGGATTTCACTCTCTACGATACAAACCGGACATTCATAAATGTCATCTGCGCCATACTTATCCGTATAAGCCTTTACCAGTGCCTTTCTTCTGTTAACGGAAAGAGACTCCGGGAAACAGTCACGGCTTACTGCAACAATACCAACTTTTACCTTTGGAATGTTATTCATATTTTACACCTGTACCTTTCTTACTATTTTAATTTATTTAATTAATATAGCTGATTTAATTATATTGCCTAGTCCATAAAAAGTCAATCCGAACACCTGTCAGATTGTGCTTTTTTTTGTTCAAAAAATGCGGAACAGCTACTGCTCCGCATTTTCCAAAGCTCCTTATCAATATCCGCGAATGCCTTCTAACGATTCGTCGTTTTCAATCCACTCACTTACCTGCACAATCCGGTAATTCTCCTCGTCATCCCGGATAATTACCTGTTCAATGCCTGCATTAATCACAGTACGCTTGCACATGGAACAGCTGCTGCTCTTGGCAATATACGTCATACCCGGCATCTCAAAGCCCACCAGATACAAGGTCGCCCCAAGCATCTTTTCCCGCGGTGCACTGATAATCGCATTCATCTCCGCATGCACACTGCGGCAAAGCTCGTAACGCTCGCCCCGCGGAATCGCCAGCTTTTCTCTTACACAATAATTGAGATCCGAACAATTCTTTCTGCCACGCGGCGCTCCGACATAGCCGGTCGAGATAATTTCATCATTCTTTACAATGACTGCCCCATAAATCCGACGCAGACAGGTACTACGCTTTGATACTGCTTCCGCAATATCCAGATAATAATTGATTTTGTCCCTGCGCTCCATACTGCTCCTTTCTTATCTCTTCAAACAACCTCTATGCCCGCGACACTCTCTAAAATGCGTAAGGCATATCATGTGTTTCATTGATAATCGTTTCCCAGGTTTTATAATTGACCGTTCCCGTTACCTTCAAGCCCTTTTTCTTCTGGTACTTCTTTACTGCCTCTGCTGTTTTCTTTCCGTAGACTCCATCCACCGAAACCGAATATCCCAGCTCTCTTAAGCGCTGCTGCAGATTTCGCACATCCGTACCCTTCATATAGCTCGTTTTTACATTTAGATTGCGGAATGGAGATTTGTCCTGATAAGTCAGATACTCCAAACCCAGATATTGAAAATGCATCGTGTCGGCACAAATCTCAAACTCGCCGCCCCAATACCAGCCGTAACGTTCAAAAATTTCGATGACCTCATCCGGAATACAATATGGATTCGATTTGTCACGCAAATCGTTTCCCTTACCAAGATAATAGTCATTATCCTCATCCCATGGGTTAATATCAATCGCTGCACCAAACGAATGCATCGACATCAGCGTCGAATTACTCAAGCCCACACCGCCTACCTTGCGGTAGCCGTAGCCCTTCAGCACGCGAATCGGAAACTGAATGTCTAACGCATAGATTTCCTGAAAAATCGCCTTCACATTCTTCGCCAGCTTCTCGTTAATCGTCAGCTTGAAGCTCGAAGCATATCTTCCGCCTTTGGAATCCATCTTCCACACCGGAACGGTAATCGTCTTCATATGCGTCGCAGCTTCTTTCTCTGTCGCATACCCCGGCGGACGGTTATCCATCGTAAGCTCAATGACATCCGTGCCAAACAAATACTGATATCTTGCATCGTTGCTTTCAGTCGGTATCTGCGCTGACGGCTTTATCGTCGGTGTCGGACTTGGAGTAGGGGTCGGGGTGGCCGTCGGCTCTTTTGCCGGCTCTTCCATGATTTCCGGTGCCTTAGTCGGCTCTTTCTCCGGCTCTTCCGTGATCTCCGGTGCCTGAGTCGGCTCTTTCTCCGGCTCTTCCGTGATTTCCGGCGCCTTAGTCGGCTCTTTCTCCGGCTCTTCCGTAATTTCCGGTGCCTCGGTTGGAACCGGGGTTATTTCTTCCGGTGCATCCTCTGCTTCTTCCGTCGGTATCGGACTTATCTCCTGTGACAATTCTCCCGGATTTTCCTCCGGTACCGGACTCGGCTCTAACACCGTTGTATCCTCTGCTATGTACTCTTCTCCAAGCTCCGTCGCAAGGATACTTGCATTTGGCGCAGCAGCCAGATTTCCAATCAAAACAGCCAAACTCAGCATAACCGCCAAACGCTTTTTTCTACATTTCAAAAAACTCATTTCATAACGCTTCCTTTCCAACCTTTATTCTACTTTGTCTTTCCTGTAAAATCAAGTACCTAACACCACCAACTTCCTTGAAGTTTTTTCCTTAGAATGATACAATATGACCAAATATACCTTTATGGAGGACTATCATGAGCAAACAATATCGCGTAAAGTGCCGCGAAATCGATTATACAGGCAAAGGTCTGGTAACCTTCAACCAGTCCACCTTTGCCGTTCCTTATTTGTTGGATGGAGAAACCGCAAAGATTGAGCTGGTTTACGGAAAAGACCGCAAAAGTACTACTGCAAAGCTGGCAGAGGTAGAGGTGACTTCCCCGGAGCGTCGCGAACCGGTCTGTCCTGCCTTCTCCAAATGTGGCGGCTGTCAGCTGCAGCATATGGATTACGAAAAGCAGCTTGCCATCAAGCAGGCAATGGCAGAGCATTGGCTCGGAGCTTTCGTCGGTACCTCCAAGGCTACGACCTCCAAGTCAGCCGTAAATACGCACACAAATACAGGTGCATCCATTCTTCCGATTATCGGTGCCAAAAATCCTTACCACTACCGCCACAAAATACACGCCACCTTCTCCCGCACCCGTCAGGGCATGAAGCTGGGCATCTACGAAGAAAACTCACACCGCGTGATTAACGTAAAAGACTGTGCGATTCAAAACAAGGCTGCCAATGCCATTTTAAAAACCATCCGCACCCTCGCAGACCGTTTTCATCTGACCGCCTACAACGAAGATACTCGTCAGGGGCTGCTTCGTCATGTACTGATTCGCTGCAGTCATCACACCGGTCAGATTATGGTGGTTCTTGTACTTGGCACTACCAATTTCCCAAACAAAAATGCCTTTCTCGATGCACTGCGCAAGGCGCATCCGGAAATCACAACCATCGTACAAAATATCAACAACCAAAAGACCAGTATGGTGCTTGGCAAGCAGGAAACCGTACTGTACGGCAATGGCTGGATTGAAGATTCCTTGTGCGGATTGACCTTCCGCATTTCTCCGAAATCCTTTTATCAGGTCAATCCGGAGCAGACGGAGCTTCTTTATCAGACCGCAATGACCTTTGCCGGACTGACCGGCAAGGAAACCGTACTGGACACCTACTGCGGCACCGGCACCATCGGACTCATTGCTTCTCAATATGCTGCCAAAGTCATCGGTGTAGAATCCAACGCTGCAGCCGTTCGTGATGCAGTCGCAGGTGCCCGCACGAACCAAATTGAAAATGCCGAATTTGTCTGCGAGGACGCCGGTGCATTTATGAAAAAGGCAACCACCGCTCCGGACGTCGTGTTTATGGACCCACCCCGCTCCGGCTCGGACGAAGCCTTTTTGAGCGCTCTTGTCCGTCTCGCTCCGGCTCGTGTTGTCTACATCTCCTGCAATATGGAAACACAGGCAAGAGACTTAGCTTATTTGACCAAGCACGGATACGCTGTGGACAAAATCCAGCCGGTAGACTTATTCCCTTGGACGGAACACTGTGAAAGTGTGTGCCTTTTAAAGCGATTGAGCAACTAAAAACCGGATACTCATGTAAAAATTTCTATAAAAACAGAAGAATCGAAGAAAATGAAGGAAGAAAAATAGCAAACAGCGATAGCTAGCTGAGAGGTGGTGAATCGTGATAATTTCAAAAATATCAATTGATATAATAGAGACAGGTAAACATCTGAAAAATCTCGCTCAAAGACACGGCTATAGTGTGAAGGATATTCAACAATATTTAGGATTATCATGTCCACAACCAGTGTATCGATGGTATAAGGATTTTGGACTATCCGTCCAATGAAATAATCTGACAAGTGTATTACTATGAAAGAAAAACATAGGAGGCACTTGTTATGACAAGGGGAAGAATTATTTTAATTCAAGGTAATAAGCAATTATATACCACATGTGAGTTTAATGGAGACATGCATCCCAATATGCATACTCCGGAAATGTTATATGATTTTATTTCAAAAAATGGTGTTATATACCAAAAGGAGGTGTAGTCATATGACAAATGAGAACAAGAATCAAAGCCAAATCATGGAAATAAATGAAACGATGCTTCAAAGTAAGATTTATTTGGTACGTGAGCAGAAGGTCATGTTAGACTTTGAGTTGGCAGAGATATATGGATATACAACTACTCGTTTCAATGAATAAGTTAAAAATAACATAGAAAAATTTGATGATGATTTTATGTTTGAATTAACTAAGGAAGAGTTTGAAAACTTGATATCGAAAAAATCGACATCAAGTTGGGGTGGATGTATCTATATTCAGCGACAACCTTGCAAAAGGTCTAAGAAAAAATACATATATGGATTTCTGCAAAGAATATCCGAATATGAATATTCAACTGTTTTGTTCGGGTGGGATATTTCATGATAGATATATTATCCTAGATTATGGAACAGATGATGAAAAAGTATTCTTATGTGGAGCATCTTCGAAAGATGCTGGTGGAAGAATCACATCTATTTTGGAGGATCCCGATAGAATGAAATATGATTCAATGATAAAGGATTTACTTAAGAATAAGCAACTGTCATTAAAATAAGCATGTAATTCGCAATAATAGTTAATATGTAAGGTGTATTGAATGATGCAATTCAGTTGCCCGACGAAAATACAGTCGAAAGCGTTACCTGCTGATTATCACTGCAATTGGAGATTGGAATAGGAAAACGCTAACAAAATAAGATATGTTGAAATGAGTAAACGTAATTTATTAAAAACATAAATAGCGGAAAGTACAGATAAGTAAGGTGGGATAAGTTATGGCAAGATACATCAAATGTCCGCGCTGCCGGAGTAAAAATCTATACATAATTGAGGATAACCGTTTTAACGCAGACGCAGCTTTGGGCGGCTGGCTTTTTACCAAATCAATCTTTGGAGCAAGTATGTACGGTCGTAGCGTAAAAAGCGTTTTTGAATGCGCAGACTGCGGCAAGGTATTTAAAAAGCACTGGTAAAGGGTTGAATAACCCACAAAAAATGGTGCATTCATTCAACAAAATTGTGCATCATCCCTTACCCTCTTCTTTTCCTATACCCGGATGGTGAAACACCCTCTGCCTGCTTGAACACTCTTCCGAAATGAGTATTGCTCTTAAACCCGACCGCAGCGGCAATATCATTAACCGTAAGCGTCGTATCCAACAAAAGCTTTTTTGCCTCTTTTATCCTGACGTTATTCAGGTATTCAACAAAATGAAATCCGGTAATCTCCTTAAAGGTTCTCGAAAAATAAAACGTACTTAAAAAATATTGCGCAGATATCTTCTCAAGCGTAAGCTCCTCGGAATAATGATTATTAATATATCCGATGATTTCAAAAATCGTCTTCTGCGTGGCATTAATCTCCGCAAGCGCTGCATCCGCCCGGTTCGGCTTGCAAGTGTTTAAAAACAGCAGCAGCTGAAGCAGCGTATGCTTTATATAAGCATTCTCATACTGTCGGTTGCCGTAGTATTCCGTCTCCATGATATGAAGCAGCATTTCCACGAACTTCTGCTCCTGCGGTGCAAGAGAAATGATATGTACTTCTTCTTCAAGATTCTTGTACGGATTCAGCCCTTTATCCATATCAAGATAATCTTCAAGCAGCTCTCTGCTAAAATGAATCAGCATTCTGTCATAGCCAAAATTCCCTAGATTGCCGGTGCGGTGAATTTCACTGGGATTAATCATAACAAACGAGCCTCCGGTCACATGGTAGGTCTTATCCTGAATAAAATAGTAACGTTCCCCCGAATACAAATAGTACAATTCATAGCAATCATGATAGTGATGCAAAAATTCCCGACGCGGTGTACTGTCATTACGTCTTCCGATGTAAAAATGTGAGTTTGGTATACAAGCAAAATTCGGCATTGAAAGCCATTGCTTCATTTCATCATTTTGTCCGTCCATACTTCCCTCCTCCTGTCTTGTTCTACATGCAATTATATAGCAGCATCTACAAAAGCGCAAGATATGTAGAATATTTTATATGATTAGCAAGTTTTGTTGTAGCAATACGTTTATTATTGTGCTAGGATAAGACCGAAACAGCAGTTGAATCAAATAGCGTCGGATACGCGGGAGAAAATATATGGAGCTTTCAGCAAAAGAACAAAAACAGATGAAACGAAGAGAATATTTACTGGAGGGCAACCTTTGGAAGGTAGTCATAAGCATTGCCCTTCCTATGGTTTTTTACAACCTTTGCAACTATCTGTACGGAATATATGACATGATGCTCGTCCAGTCCGCAAACATCGGTGATGCCGCAGACATCGTCGTGCTGGATCAGATTAAGAATATGATTTCCACGGTTGGCGCCGCACTGGCTACCGGTGGCGGAATTACCGTTGCCAAGCGTTTTGGTGCAGGACAGCTTGATAAAGCCAAAAGATGTGCCAATACATTATTTACTGTTGCAATGATTGTGGCTCTGATAACTCTTATATTTATCCCTATCGGTGAGCCTTTCTTAAAGCTTTTTAAAACAGACCAGAGCACGATTGATAACGCCATCGGCTATTATAACGTGCAGATTCTTACCCTTGTTGTCACAACAATGAACAGTGCAATGATTGCCTTAGAAAAAGCCAAGGGCAACACCGTTAATCTTTTGTGCTTAAATCTTGGGGTAATCGTAATCAAAATCAGTTTGACCTCGTTATTTGTTTACGGTCCATTTGAGAATGTCACAACCACCTGGCTTGCAGTTGCAACGCTCCTTGCTCAGATGTTCCTTTTCTTCTCCGGACTTTTCCTGTGCTTCAGAAAAAGCAACATCTTGCGCATCAGTGTCAGAGACTTCAACTTCGACGCTAAAATACTATCCGGCATAGTTAAGCTTGCCGTTCCTGTATTCGTCGGCAAATTCCTGTTCAGCTTCGGCAAGGTATATGTCAATTCCATTGCTACGGCACATTACGGCAAAATGTGTGTAGGCGCACTCGGTATTTCCAACACAATAGCCGGTCTTTTTACCAACCTTACAAACTCACTCGGAGACACCGGTTCGACTATCGTCAGCCAAAACTACGGTAATAAAAGCGGAGAACGAGTCAAAAAAACCTTCTTTGTCAACATTGTATATACCATCGGAATTTGTGTGTTCGGCACAATCCTTCTCTTCTGTTTAAAGGCGCCTATCGCTGCATTTTTTGCACCGGGTAATGCACTGTATCAGGAGATGATTGTAAACATTTTCACTTGGGAATGTATGGACATTCTGTTCTTAGGTCTCGGCCATATCGCCAACTCACTGTTTAATGGCTTTGGCAAGACCAAAACCACCATGACCTTCTCTATGTTACGATTGTTTGCATACCGTATTCCGGTTTTGTTATTTTTGATGTATGTTGTGGACATGGATTACGTTGCTTGCGGTATCGCAATGTTCGTTTCTAACTTTGTTTCGGGTATGATTGAGCTGATTGCAGCATTTATCTTTAGCAAAAAAATGAAAACAAAATATCCGGAGTTGTTTGAGAAAGGGACGGAAGAAAGATAGTACATGTCAATCAATGGAACTTTTTCTATTGCGCTTTTTTCATTTTATGATATACTATTCCTCGAAAGCAGTGGTATCGGTTTGAACCAACTTGGGCAATTGGAGCCCTCTGTTCGTAAACCGCCTCTGCTTCTTTTTTCATCAAGATATAGGAGTACAACACTCATGCAAACACAAGAAAACAAAAAATGGTTTTTGGCCGGAATGCGACACGGCGTACCGATTGGATTAGGATATTTCGCCGTCGCTTTTACTCTTGGCATAACCGCTAAAAGCATCGGACTGACACCGCTTCAGGCAGCGCTCATGTCCTTTACCATGCACGCCTCCGCGGGCGAATTTGCTGCCATGACTGTCATTGCCGCAGGCTCCGGATATTTGGATATGGCGATTACACAGCTTGTTATCAATCTTCGATACCTGCTTATGTCCTGCGCACTGTCTCAAAAGGTATCCGAACGAGTTCGGTTTCCACACCGCTTTTTTATTTCGTACTTTATTACCGATGAAATATTCGGTATTTCCTCTACCGTACCGGGTGAATTAAATCCTTGGTACACCTATGGTGCCGCCTGTGTGGCATCTCCGGGCTGGGTGCTTGGCACCTTCCTCGGCGCAGTGGTTGGCAATATTCTGCCTGCCAATGTGGCAAGTGCCATGAACGTGGCATTGTACGGCATGTTCCTTGCAATCATCATACCTCCGGCACGAAAGAACAAGGTCATTGCAGTCATTGTCCTTGTTTCCATGCTAGCAAGCAGCATATTTACTCTGCTTGCAGATATCATACCACTCTCCTCCGGTATGCGAATTTTGGTTCTGACTGTAGTCATTGCCGGAATTGCCGCCTATGTGCATCCGGTGGAAGAAAAGGAGGCGAATGCAGATGAATCATAACTTATATCTGTATCTGTTGGTAGCGGCAGGGGTAACCTATCTGATTCGTGCTCTGCCGATGACGCTGATACGAAAAAATATCAAAAATAAATTTATCCGTTCCTTTTTGTATTACGTGCCATACGTTACGCTTGCCGTTATGACTTTCCCTGCCATTCTGGATGCGACTACAAGCACCTGGTCTGCATTGACAGGCTTTGTGGCAGCAGTTCTGATTGCCTACTTTGACGGAAATCTATTCAAGGTAGCCATGGGTGGCTGTGCAGCCGTTTTTATTGTAGAGTTGTTTTTATAAAATCCTTTGTTTTCCAAACCGGACAGAATTGTATATTGGGTATTTTCAATGTGCTACTAAGAATGATATAATGCTCTTATCAAAATTTTTCATGAAAGGAAAAATGCATGACTTCTAAGGCAAAATACAATTTTCACATCGGGCAGCGTAATATCAAGACTGCTCTTGCTGCCACCCTCTGTGCTTTACTATACTTTCCTTTGCACCGAAATCCCACCTTTGCCTGCATTGGTGCAATTTTCGGTGTCGGAAATGATATGGACACTTCCAAATTGAGCGGCGGAAACCGCTTCTTTGGCACTGTCATCGGTGGTATGCTTGGTATGCTGCTTTTTCGCATCTATATTTTCTTTTATCCGGAGGGCGACATGCATCTGCTGATGTTACTGCTGCTCTTTGTCGGAGTCGTAATGCTTATCGTTGTCAGCCAGATGTTTCACTGGGCAGGTGCCATTCAGCCCGGCGGTGTGATTTTGTGTATTATTCTATTCAATACTCCGGTAGATACCTATATCTCCTACTCCATCAACCGTATTGTAGATACCGGTATCGGTGTACTGATTGCACTGCTTATCAATCTATTATTGCCTAGAGAACGTTTGGAGAGATGGCTGAAAACGCTCCATTTGAAATCCTAACAGAACAATGTACTTAAAAAGCCTGCATCCGGGACAGTTCCCGAATACAGGCTTTCTTCTTACTGGTCTTCACCAAATTCTGCAATATATGCTTCGATTAATTTTTCCGGCCAATCGGATACCGGCTCCAGCTTTCCGGTAAAGAAACGCAGGGTCTTCGGCTCATGTACGAAGCGCAGACCGCCGATTAATTCTCTATGGTCATACAGCCATTTCACTCTATCAATGACATACTCCGTCTGCGACAGTGTAAATACACGACGCGGGAATGCCAGACGTACCATCTCTACGGATGCGATATGCTCGCTGCCGTCCGCATTACGCTCCTCGGAAAGAGTACCACGCTCCATACCGCGGATACCGCCGCAAAGATACAATGCTGCTACCAAAGAGCCTGCCGGATACTGCTCTGCAGGAATATGCTTTACTACCTCTCTCGCATCAATGTGCGCACCCAGTCCGCCTCCCGGCGTAACCATCGGAATACCTGCTGCATCCAGTTCATCCACACAATGCTTGATAAACTGAGGAGCCTGCGAAATCACATCAAAATCCATCGTTTCATCGAAGCCGATAATCATTGCTTCCATTTCCTTTACCGACATACCGCCGTAGGTTAAGAAGCCCTCGAACATCGTGATATAATCTTCCATCTCATGGAATAATGCTTCATCACGCACCAAAATTCCGCCGCCGCGACCAAAGCCAAACTTACGACCGGAGAAATAAATCATATCAAACAAATCCGCTACCATTCTGGTAATCTCACGGATGGACTTGTCCTTCATCGAATCCTCTCTGGTCTTAATGAAGTACAGATTGTCCTGCAATAAGGATGCATCCAATAATGTCATGATACCGTACTGCTTTGCTAACTCGGTAGCCGCCTTCATGTTCTCATACGAAATCGGCTGTCCGCCAATCAGATTGGTGCCTGCCTCCAGACGCAGATAAGCAACATTTTCTGCACCTTCCTTTTCGATGCAGGCCTTAAGCTTATCCAAATCAATATTACCCTTAAACGGTAATGTACTCTTAGTTACCAGACCTTCATCCTTTACTAACTCCTCTACATGACCGCCCAAACGGGTTACATGTGCCTTCGAGGTCGTAAAATGATAATTCATAATAACGCAGCTGCCCGGCTTTACAAAGTGCTGCGCAATAATATGCTCGCAGGCACGTCCCTGATGCGCCGGCAGTAAATGAGCAATACCGAAGATTTCCTCCAGCTTATCTCTCATACGATAGAAGGTTTCACTTCCTGCGTATGCATCATCTGCGCGAAGCATTGCCGACTGCATGTTATCACTCATCGCGTTTACACCGGAATCGGTCAGCATATCCATAAAAATATCACCATTATGAAGCATAAAGGTATTAAAACCGGCCTCCTTCATTTTCTGAAGTCGTTCCTTTGCCGGTAACAAATTCAGCTTCTGCACGATTTTTACCTTGTGCATCTCCATTGGAATCGTTTTTCCGCTATAAAACTTTATCTCTGGCATGATAGTTCCTCCCAAAAAATCATTGTTGTTTTCCTCCATATAGTATATAATAACATTAACGATTCATAAAGCAGATGATTTAGATATGGATTATCGAAAAATTCGATGGAGGTTACTGTGGAAATACGAAATCTGATTACTTTTGTACATGTTGCCGAAATGAATAATTTTACCAAAGCCGCAAAATATCTTGGATATTCCCAGTCTACGGTTTCCTTCCAGATTAAGCAGTTAGAGGCGGAGTTGGACTGCCTGCTCTTTGAGCGCATCAACCATACCATCCGCCTGACTGCCAAGGGACGTGAATTGTTAGCCTATGCACAGAAAATCAGCCATCTGACAGAGGAATTTAAGCAGGATTTTCACAATTCCGAGGAGCTGCACGGACACATCCACATCGTAACACCGGATTCCATATGTGAGATGATGATGACACAGAACTACGCGGACTTTTATCAACACTACCCTCACATATTTTTAAAGTTTTCCACCGCTGACACGGACGATATGTTCCGAATCCTAGACCACAACGAAGCCGATATCATATTTACGCTGGACAGTCATGTCTACCATCGGGACTATGTTATCGCAAAGGAGGAGCAGATTAGCACGCATTTTGTTACCAGCGTACACTCTCCGTTTGCAAACCAAAAAAATCTTTCGGTTCGTGATATCATCGACTATCCGTTTATCCTTACCGAAAAAAAGCTGGGTTATCGAAAGGTATTTGACGAAGAGCTTGCAAAGCAATCCCTAGAAATCGAACCGGTGTTGGAGATTGGCAGAACTGACTTGATTACTACCTCGCTTGAGCGCGGTGTCGGCATTTCCTTTCTTCCCGACTTTGTAACCCAAAAAAAAGTCGAAGAAGGAACCCTGGTTTATCTGGATATCGTCGATTTCAAAATCGATATTTGGAAACAGCTGATTTATCATCGCAGCAAATGGATTTCCAAGCCCTTTGAGGCTTTTATGAACTATGTTATGCAAATGGAATTTCAACATTAAATCAAACAAAACATTGGAGGACTTATTATGGCAGCCAGAATTTATTACGCAGGCGACTCCACCGTCGCTCAGAACAACATTTTTTCTTATCCGCAGACCGGTATCGGACAGACCCTGTCGCTCTATTTGAAGCAGGCTCACATCGTCCAAAATTACGCCATGAACGGCAGAAGCACCAAAAGCTTTATCGACGAAGCTCGTCTTGCTGCGATTGACAACGATATCAGAGAGGGCGATTTCCTGTTTATCCAATTCGGTCACAACGACGAAAAAATCGAAGACCCAAGCCGCTACTGCGCTCCATACGGCGATTACCAGACCAATCTGGAAACCTTTATCAACGTTGCCAGAGCACACAAGGCACATCCGGTACTGATTACCTCACTTTACCGCCGTCTGTTTGACGAAAACGGTACATTGATTGAAAATACGCACGGAGACTATCCGGAAGCCATGAAGCAGCTTGGCGCCAAATTAGATGTGCCTGTCATTGACTTATGTGAATTGAGCCGCAAACTGCTTATTGCCACCGGTGACGAAGCCAGCAAGAAATGGTTTATGAATTTTTCCGCGGGACTTTATGAGAATTATCCGGAGGGCAAAACCGACAACACCCACCTTCGCTATGAGGGCGCGCTCAAATTCGCCGGCATGATTGCAGAGGAATTAAAAAAGCTCGGAGGTATTTACGCAGAACTAATTTTAGTCGAAGCACCGACAGATAATTAATCAGAAAAACATAAAATATTCACAAAATTTACGAAACAAGTCTTTTCTATTTTACAAAAAAGTAGTATAATAGACATCGGGGTTAAAAAACTTTCGAAAAAGGAGAAGAATTACTATGAAAAATCTCAAGATGAATACAAAGTTGTATATCGGCTTCGCAATTCTCGGTTTTCAAACCGTTTTCCTATTGTATTCCGGTCACCGGATTGCATCTGCGATGATGAATGCCGAAAATCCGGAGCAAATGCTGCATGATTATGGTGTATTTTCATTATTTCTTTTCATTTTTGTAACCGTTGTCTTATGCAGTACCTCTCTTATGATAATCAAAACCATAAAAAGCAATCTCGCCGAACTAAAACGTGCCGCTGATGCTTTAGCTCTCGGAAAAGTGGATATCGTTTTGAACAAAAAAGCAGATGATGATTTTGGTGCAGTCATTGATGATTTCCAGAAGGTTTTTGCAAACATAAAGGAACAGGCAGAAATCGCGACAGAAGTAGCAGACGGAAATATGACTATCCGTATCACCCCAAAATCCGAAGATGATATTATGGGTATCGCGCTCCAGCAGCTGGTAATGCGTAATCAACATTCCCTCAGCAACATCAGAGAAGCCGCTTATCAGGTTACTGCAAGCTCTGCTCAAGTAGCAAGTGCCAGTGAAGCCTTGGCTCAGGGCTCTACCGAACAGGCAAGCGCAATCGAAGAGATTACCGCCTCCATTGCGGATATTTCGGAAAAGACCAAGCAAAATGCAATCCAGGCAAATTCTGCCACCGAATTAATGGCAAAGGCAATGCAAAACGTAGAACTTGGTAATACCGAAATGCAGGAAATGGTTATTGCTATGCAGGAAATCAACAAATCCTCCGAAAGCATTTCCAAGATTATCAAGGTTATTGATGACATTGCGTTCCAAACCAACATCCTCGCTCTTAACGCCGCAGTCGAGGCCGCCAGAGCAGGTGATGCAGGAAAGGGCTTTGCCGTTGTAGCAGAGGAAGTACGAAATCTTGCAGCAAAGAGTGCGGATGCAGCAACCGAAACCGCAACCCTGATTGAGGATTCCATCAAAAAGGTCGAAAACGGCTCTAAACTCGCAAACGATACCGCTCAAGCTTTGGAAGAAATTACGGACGTAGTAAATCAGTCCCAAACCATGGTTGCAGATATTGCCCAAGCATCCAATTATCAGGCAACTGCAATTGCTCAGATTGACAAGGCTGTCGAGCAAGTATCACAGGTCGTTCAGACAAACTCCGCAACCAGTCAGGAATGTGCTGCTGCCAGCATGGAAATGTCCGAGCAGGCAGGCAGAGTCCGCGAGATGATTTCAACATATAATCTCGGCAATTATTAATCACAATCTATCATAACATAACATGAGGCAGCTTCAAACGATTTCTCTTTCGAAGCTGCCTCATTGTCATAACCATTTTATTTTCTATCTGTTTCTATCAAACGGAAACCTCCGCTACAGCAAATCCTTATACAGCACCAGCTCAATCTCATTTTCCATGCGCTTTAACTCATAGCGATCCACCATCATTCCGACCAAAAGCAGCTGACTGCTCTCTCCCGGGTCTCCCGAGCCTGCAAGCTCCCAGTAAATATCCTCAATGCCCTCGTTTTTCGGCTCGTTCAGGCATTTTTCCAAGGACTCTATCCCGTGCTCGCATTCCGAAAGATAATTGGACCGGAAGGTTATCTTCGCACCCCGATCCACCCGCTCGATACCGGAACTCATTTTATCAGCACCCAGTGTAAAAAAGAACATTGTAAGTTCTTCCACTATCTTTGCAATTTTTTTCTCTCCATGAACCATAACTTTCTCCTACCCTTCGTTCTTTGTTTTTTTATTCCTTTGTTGCCTCTTCATTTCAAACTGTTTCATGAAGCTTTCAATAAACGGAACCAGTACAATCGCCACCCAGCCCGCACTGAAGCCATTATTATATAAATTCAGACCACCATAAAATTGTGAGGTACACATAACCACCGCCGCATGCAAAACTCCGGCTCCCACACCTGCAATAATACCAAACTGACCTGCAATCGGTACGATTGCTACAACAAACAACGCTGCCACCTGTAACGATGGTTCCGTCAGGGTATGCGTCGGGAAAAATGTAGCCAGCATCACTCCGGCCAGCACCGGCAGATAATTTCTCAAATGTGCGCCAAATGCAGATAAACCAAACAACGTCAGCATACTTCCGATGACCGGACCGGACAAATCTCCGCCAATCAGCAATATGTAAACCTCGGCTACCAACCCCATAATACCCATATTCATAAGCGTCGTGCCGGCACTGTCCATAATCACAAAGTCTGCTACCGCTCGTCCCGGATGTCTCATAATCTTACGAACACCCTCTATTCTGCCCTTCTCTAACCACAAGCCGAACAGAATCGTTATTACAAAGTATCCCGCCAAGCCGATGGCAATGCCCGGATGCACGCCTTCCTTCCACAGAAACACTGCTTCACTCTCAATACCGGCAAGCTTTAATACAGAATACATCACCGTAGCCAGCATTCCGCCTGCAAAGCCTACATTCGTCAGACAGTAACCCATATGCATGGAGGTCGTGTGCATGGACAATGGAGGCAAAATATATCCCACAAACAAACCCAGCACAATCGCAAACACCAGATTCACAAAGCGCGGAAACGGCAAGTGATATACCATATCAGTGACAAACGGTGCCAGACAGGTCGCAAACAAACCGGTGTAGGTATATCTCGCCAACGGCATTTTCTGCACCTTCGCATAAATCCACGTTCCCAAAATGCAAGGAATTACATTGACCGGATTTTTGCCCCACAAGCCATAACCAACATTTATAAAAATTGCTACTAAAGTAAGACCGGTATACGGAATCTTCACTGCCTCAATAATCACGATTGCAATCAGCAACATACAGCCGGCATTAAAAAACGCTGCTCCGTATCCTGCCAGTTCAAAATAATCGGTAATCAATACATCTCTGGAGGTTACTATCGCTTTCATTCCCTCAAAGACTTCCCTCGGTGTTGCAAACAAAAATGCTGCCACAAAAAGCATCAGCATAGAAAAAACACAAAAACACCTTAGCTCGTTTCCTTTCACTTTCCGTACCATATTCTCTCTTTGCATAAATCGCCTTTCTCTTTCATTTTCCTTAATAATATCTATATTTTACTGTATCCGCAAAGGTACGTCAAATACTACTTTTCTTTCTCAAAATGCAAATCCTGATTTCTATAAAAAAGTAATGCAAAATACGATGTTTCATGGTAAAATAAAAGCAATATACATAAGCTTAGTATTCACTAAAATACCACCGAAAGGAGCATATTATGGAATACAATGAAAAAGAGTTTCAAGCATATGCCAACCGACTCGCCAGACGAATCTGGGGCATCGTCGTAATTGCCCTGTCAGCAGCTTATGCAATCGAGGTATTGAAGGGCAGTAAACCGATAGATTTCTATATCGTCTTTCTGCTCTTGGGATGGGTTCCTTTTATTCTGGGACTTATCGTGTTAAAAATCAAGGGTATGCATACCCGAGTCTTTCGCGAAATTATCGCCATAGGCTATGGTGTTTTCTTCGCCTATGTCTTGTTTACCGCAGAAACCGCTATTACCTTCAGTTATGTCTTTCCGATTGCAGGTATGATGATTCTATATAAGAATATGGGGCTTTTGGTCAGAGTTGAAGTCGCCAATATTATCATATTGATTGCAAACTTCGTCCGTATCATGGTTACCGGTCAGCAGACCGACCGTACCCTTCCGGATTTTGAGGTAGCGCTGGCATGTACAATTCTTTGTTATACCAGCTATATCATGGCACTGCTCTATCTGACCAAATCCGAGCGAGCACTGCTGCATTCCGTAGAGGACAATCTGCACAAGGTGGTACAGACCATTGAAACCGTAAAAACGGCAAGCAACTCGGTAGTCGATGGTGTGACTGTCGTGCGTGAGCTCGCAGAAGAAAACCGCCAGAGTGCCAACAGCGTTGTAAACAGCATGGTAAAGCTGACCGAAAACAACGAGGTATTGCAGGATCGAACCAATTCCTCTCTCGAAATGACTCAGACCATCAACGCGCAGGTACAAAATGCTGCCAATCTGATTCAGGATATCGTCGTACTGATGCAGCAATCCGTTGCCAATGCCAAGACCAGTTCCAATCAGCTTGAGGTTGTGGTACAGTCCACCAATGAGATGGCAGAGCTGTCCACCGAAGTAAATCAGACCTTACAGGAATTCCGTACGGAGTTCGCCATGGTAAAAGAAGAAACCGGTACCATCGAACAGATTACCAGCCAGACCAATCTGCTGGCATTGAACGCTTCCATTGAGGCCGCCAGAGCAGGCGAGGCAGGTCGCGGCTTTGCAGTCGTAGCCGACGAAATCCGCAATCTCAGCAACGGTACCAAGGATTCCTCCACCAGTATCATGAGCGCACTTTCCCACTTAGAGGAAACCTCCGACCGTATGATGAGCTCTATTTCAAAGACACTGGAGCTGATTAACTCCACATTGACCAATGTATTGCAGGTTAACGAAAGTGTTAGCAGCATTACCAAGGACTCCATTCAGCTGGGCGACAATATTCAGGTAGTGGATGCCGCCATGCAGGAGGTGGAAAAGTCCAACCGGAACATGGTTAGCAATATGCAGCAGATTACCGAGGTTATGCAGCTTATGACGGAAAGCATTACCGATGCCGATGCCAATACCAAGGTAATGAGAAGCAAGTATGAGGAGACCTCCGCAAATGTTGCCAACATTGAAACCGTAGTCGGCAAGCTTGTCGAAGAGCTGGGCGAGGGCGGCTTCATGGGTATCCATGATATCCAGCCGGGTATGTATCTGACCATTACCGGTATTTCCGGCACAAGCCAAAAGGAATACAAGGGACGTGTCGAAGCAACAACCGAGGATACGATTGTCGCATCCCTTCTAAACAAAAATGTTATGCTGGATAAGGCGGAGCGTTATTCTCTGGCTGTCATCGTAGAAAACGAGATATATCGTTGGGACAAAGTCCGTATCTCCTCCGACGAAACCGGCACCATCCGGCTTCTGATTGAAACCAATCCAAAGGTATTAAACCGAAGAAAGCATCCGAGAATGCCATTGCATAACACCTGTACCATCACTATGACCGATACAAATACCTCCTTCGAGGGACGCATGGTCAATCTCAGTGCCGGCGGCTTCGCCTTTGCTTCCCGCAATACCGCTTTAAAGGACGGCAGAGGACAAAATATCCTCATCAAGATACATAATTTCGAGCTTGCGTCCGCTACCGAGATTCAAGGCTGCATTATCCGCGTAACTGACAACGACGGACAGTTTATTACCGGCTGCCGTATGCTGGAGGAACGAGAGGATATTCTCGAATATGTAAAGAATAATTATTTTGAGCAGCTCCGATGATACCAACCATTTGAGCGGGATTCTTACGAATCCCGCTTCTTTTACCGAAAAGGAATAATCACCATGAAACGAAATGTAAACTTGAATGAAATTACCGACGGAAGGCTCTACGGTATCAACGATATGGTACGCGCCGGATGCTCCGACTGTGCCGGGTGCTCGGATTGCTGCCACACCGTAGGCGATTCGATTAAACTGGACCCTTATGACATTTATCGTCTGACGACAGGACTGGGGCGCTCCTTTTCCGAGCTGTTAGAGCAGGGGCATATTGAACTGCATATGGTAGACGGCATCATTCTTCCGAACCTTAGCGTACCGGAGGGTGCCGGCTGTACCTTTTTGAATGCGGACGAACGCTGCAGCATCCACCCACACCGTCCTGGCTTCTGCCGAATGTTCCCGCTAGGCAGATATTATCATGACCACACCTTTTCCTATATCTTTCAGGTTCACGAATGTCCTATGGAGCCCAAAACCAAGGTCAAGGTAGAAAAATGGCTTGATACCCCAAATTTACAGACAAATCAACGATTTATCAACGATTGGCACTACTTTTTGGAGGAGTTATCCACAAAATTAGTCACAGAATCCACGCCCGAAACGCAAAAACAAGTACAAATGTATCTTTTGAACCTGTTTTTTGTCACACCTTATGATGCTTCCCTTGATTTTTATCCACAATTTTATACCCGTCTGGACAAAATCAAGCCACTGCTTGCGGTATAATCCACAAGACCATTATTATCCCAGAAGAAAGAAGGCTTTTTTATGTATTCATTTTCCAGCCGGGTTCGATATACCGAAATCGACCAGAACCGAAATTTGGATTTACACTCTATTTTAAATTATTTTCAGGACTGCTCCAACTTCCACTCGGTGGATGTCGGAGTCGGTATTGATACCCTGACCGCACGACACCGGGTATGGCTGCTCTCCGCTTGGCAGGTGGAGCTGTTTCACACACCAAGGCTATTCGACCAGATAACCGTCGCCACATGGCCTTATGATTTTAAGGGACTGTACGGTTACCGAAATTTTGTACTTTACAATGAAAGTCACGGGCATGAGGTCGCTGCCTGCGCCAATTCCATCTGGTTTTTAGTAGACACCGAAACCATGCGCCCGACCAAAATTACCTCCGAGGACTCCTCTGCCTATCCGTTGGAGGAACCGTACCCAATGACGTATGAGCCGCGCAGAATCACGCTGCCGGAGGGCATCTGCTTTCCACAAGCCTGCCCTACTGTAGCTGCTGCAGACATTGCAACCGATGCAAATAGCGTTGCCACAGCTCCGGCTCCGATTGCCGTAACCGAGTTTCTTTTGGATACCAACCTGCATGTCAACAATGCTCAATACGTCCGCATTGCCAAAGCATGTCTGCCTGCTGATTTCCAAATCCGCACCATGCGCGCCGAATACCGCAAATCTGCCGTCCTCGGTGATATCATCACACCGGTATGCATTGCCGTACCGGAAAAAAATCAGTATTTTGTCTCTTTGAATGACCCGAATGGTCAGCCATTCGCCATCGTCGAATTTCGCGGTTAGAAGAAATGCATGACACAAAAAGTCCCCGAAAGGCAAATGTAGCTGCATCTGCCTTTTGGGGACTTTACTATTTTACGTTCTTTTCACCTATGAAATAACCGTGATTTCGTCTTATTCCTGCTCCGAAGACGCATATTCAGAGGTATAACCGGAATTCATGTAATCCGAACCAAAGTCAGCGGTATTCTCAGCCATCTGCTGCTGTGCCTGATTGTAACGCAAATTCAAAAATCCGGTGAAATCCTTGTTGTACATCTTCTCCAAATCTCTGTCATAGCCAAGCACCATCTGTGGCTGCATCTCTGCATATGCTGCAAGCAGCTGCTTAGAGAGTGCCTCGGAGAGATTGATTACTACCATCTTCTTATCCTTATTGAAGGTTCTTACCTGACTTACGGCATTTCTACCAGTTCTCTTGTAGTAATATGCCCATACCAGATTCTTATTTACCAACACACGAATCGTAGAGCTTACCAGATAAACCGTATACTGCTTACCTGCCCATACATTGGCACCTACCTTTACGGCACCTCTCATATCGGTATCAATCTGATCCTCACGAACTGTCATATTCGCATCAAGGAACTTCTTCAGCTTCTTGTTCGGAGCATCCGTTAACGTCTTAACCAGACCTACAATAAAGATGATTACGCATACTGCAATTCCGATATATGCAAAGATAACAACAACCATCGGAATACCGTTTACTTCATCATAATCAATTACAAAGTACTTAGTATGCTCCGAAATATTCTTAATCTTATTTTTAGCTCCCGTATACTCTATCCCTTCTTTAAAATATTCTAGCTCTTCACCTTTTAACTCTCTTAACGTACCCTTTATTCTTAAACTTGTCTCTCCCTTTTCAGCACCATCACAGTAATCCAAAGTCTCATCCTCAATATCTTCCATAGTGTCATAATCCTTAGAAGACACCTCTACCGAAAAACAAGTATTACTATCCCAATCATAAATTACATAGGAATAACTGTTCGTACGAACTCTATTTCCAGTATCTTTATTTACACTATAACTCTCGGCATAATCCACAAACGCATATCTAATCGTGTAGGATACATACTTCCCCTTGTAATCCTCCATATTCTTCGCATCCAGCTCCTTCGGTCCAAGAATCAAGCTGAGCGGCGCCATCAGCGGTGCCAGTAATAAAACAATTGCAATCACTGCGGACCAAATCATCTGCTTTTGAAGCGACTTTTTACATTTTGCGCGTGCCTCTTCCAACATAAATTTTTCCTCCCTTATGTAATCATTTTCCTTGTAGTCTGCTTGGTTTTTAATACTTTTTCAAGCAATCCAATTTATCGTAGCACAGTATTTTGCGAATTTCAAGAGATTTGTGCAAAACTCACAAAAACTCGCAAGAAGTCTTTGACAAATCACAAATTATATCATATGATAGTGATAGTGCATCAAATAGCATTTTCGGATTTTTTTGCACAATAATGCACAATTCCACAGAGGTATTAGTGTGAAAAATAACACTGATGTGTTTATTTTTCACACGACAATTTGTTTCTGAGCGAAAACAAATTGCCTTGATGTCAGACGCAAATCTAATATTTGCGTCGCCTCTTCGCGACAAGTCGCTCAGAAATGGAGATTATTATGGGAATCAAATATTTCGAAGATGAGAAAGTATTTAAGCTGGATTCCAAGGATGCCAGCTATGTCATTGCTCTGGTAGATGAAGAGCAGTTTGCAGGACACGCTTATTACGGTAAGAAAATTTCCGATTATCATGTACGCCACTTAATGCGCTTAAATGAGAATCCGTTTACTCCGAGTCAGAACGAAAGAGAACGTGTTTCCTTCAACGATTTGTTTGCATTTGAATATCCGACCTTCGGTGTCGGCGATTTTCGCGAAACCTGCTTAAAGGTACGCAACAAGTACGGCGCCGCAGCCTGCTCCCTCGTATACAAGAGCCACAAGATTTATGCAGGAAAGCCTGCTCTTGCCGGTCTGCCTGCTACCTTTGGCAGCGAGTCCGAGTGTGAGACCTTAGAACTTACCATGACCGACCCGATATTAAAGTTAGATGTTACTTTGGTTTATACCGTATTTGAGGACAATAGCGCAATTACCCGCAGCGCACGCATTCAGAATCTGGCGGAGGATGATATTTATCTGACCAACGCATTGTCTATGTGCGTTGACCTCGAAGGCTTAAACTACGAAATGATTAATCTGCACGGCAGCTGGGCAAGAGAGCGCCACATCGACCGTCATCCGATTACCCACGGCAAGCATCGCATTGATTCCAGCCGCGGTGAGTCCAGCCATCAGGATCATCCATTTATCGCAGTGATGACACCGGAGACCAATGAGGATGTCGGAGAGGTATACGGCTTTAACTTTGTATACTCCGGCAATTTTATGGCTCAGGCAGAGGGCTGCCAGTTTGAAACCACCCGTGTCGTTATGGGTATCAATCCGGATACCTTTACTTGGAAGCTTGCAACCGGCGAAGAGTTTATCTGTCCTGAGGTAGTTATGGTTTACTCCGATGCAGGTCTCGGCAAGATGACCCGTTCCTTCCACGATTTGTACCGCAATCACCTGATTCGCGGCGAATATAAGGACAAGAAGCGTCCGATTCTGATTAACAACTGGGAAGCTACATATTTCAATTTCAACACCGAAAAGCTCTTATCCATTGCCAAGGAGGCAAGCTCTCTCGGCATTGAAATGCTCGTTATGGATGACGGCTGGTTCGGCAAGAGAAATGACGACAATACCTCTCTCGGTGACTGGCAGGTAAATGAAGAAAAGCTGCCGGGTGGTCTGAAGAATCTGGTAGATGAGGTAAACAAGCTCGGTATGAAATTCGGTATCTGGTTCGAGCCGGAGATGATTTCGCCAGAATCCAACCTCTACCGTGAGCACCCGGATTGGGCTATCCAGATTCCGGAGCGTACCGCTGCACGTTGCCGCAACCAGTATGTGCTGGATATTTCCCGTAAGGAAGTACGCGACTATGTTTACAATATGGTAAAGACGGTGCTCCAGAGTTCCAACATCGAATATGTAAAATGGGATATGAACCGTCCGTTGTCCGACCTCGGCAGCTTCGCACTGCCTGCGGATCGTCAGGGTGAGCTTTCTCACCGTTATATGCTCGGTGTTTACGAAATGCAGGAGCGCTTAATCAATGATTTCCCACATCTGCTGCTCGAAAACTGCTCCGGCGGCGGCGCTCGCTTTGACGCAGGTATGCTGTATTACAGCCCACAGATTTGGTGCTCCGACGATACCGATGCGATTGAGCGTCTTTCCATCCAGCAGGGTACTGCAATGATTTATCCGCTCTGCTCCATGGGAGCCCATGTCAGCGATTGTCCAAACCATACCGTAGGCCGCAGCACTCCGTTCCGTACTCGTGGTCATGTCGCACTGGCAGGCACCTTCGGCTACGAGCTGGATGTTACTAAGATTCCTGCCGAGGATCGTGCCATGATTCCGGAACAGGTTGCAATGTACCACAAATACAACGACTTAGTGCGTACCGGTGACTACTACCGCATTGCAAATTACTCCGAGAATCGTACCTTCGACTGCTATGAAGTCGTGGCTAAGGATCAGTCCGAGGCACTCGTAACCATCGTCGAAGTGACACGTCGTGCTAATTTCAAGAGCCGCCGTATCCGTTTGAAGGGTCTGCAGCCGGATGCTGTTTACGAGAACGAGGACACCAAGGAACGCTATACCGGTGAAATCCTGATGTATGCCGGTGTACAGTGTCCGGACACCTGGGGTGACTACATCAGCAATCTGATGCACTTTGTAAAAGTCAACTAACTTTTTTTCGTTTTCTTAACCATATTACTGAGAGCCGCCTGCCGGATATACATCCGGCAGGCGGCTCTCGTCGTGTTTCATTCTTTCATTCTTTTCATTCTTACTTAACTACAAATGCATGCGAAGCTTCGTAGGGATTTGTTACTCTGTGTAACCCATACAGGTAATCGTAAACTTTTTATTCTCATCGCCCTCTGCCATCTTAATCTCGATGGTATGCTTCTCGGCAGTATCCTCCGCGAAAATCAAATCCGTCACAGACTGTCCCCAGCTGCCGGTATTGCCATTGATGGTCTTGGTCTTGACACCATCCACATACACTTCGATTTTGCCGTAGGAAGCATCGCTTACTGCGCGATAAGCAATCATAAAATTCTTGCAGGTTGCTTCAAAGGTCAGACTTTCATTTCCGGCATTCGCGGTATGATAAAAATTCTTTGCATACACCTTTCCAATCGGAATGTTCTGATATGCGCCACCATCATCCGCTGTAAAGCTGCCGAGCGACAGGTCGATGGAGTCCTCATAGGAGTCCTTAAAAATCGTCTTTAATCCAATATAATCCGTGCTGTAAGCTGCCGGTACATCCAAATTAATATCCGTCTCCGCTTCCGGCTGCGCTGCTGCCGCCTGAATCGTCGCAAAAATACTATCCGCCATAACCTTGTGTCCCAGGGTCGTCGGATGATAGATATCGTAGAAAAATTCCTCGGACGTCCACTTATCCCCGACAAACTGGAACGCACCGTCTCTGGTGCTTACCATCATCAGGTCATAGGTGGTTCCGACCTTTACCAGCTCGTTCTGCAGGGTATAACCGGTCGGGAATACCGAAAATACCAAAATTACCGCCGGATGGTTCGGCTGCTGCAAAATCTGTTTTACCATCGACTCATAACAGCCGTGATTCGTCGGCTCGCCGCCGTCATTAACCGCATACTCTACTAACACAATGTCCGGTAACCCGTCCTCGTCTGTTACGCGGTCTACAATATCCCGCTGATACCGCATAAATCCAAACGTCGACGGAGTGCCGCCGACACCTGCATTGACAAAGCATACATTCGAGCCGTCCCCTGCACCATACGCATTTTTAAAGCTCTCGTAGGTCTGATATGCGTAGCACTCTTTATACTTGGTTGCGCCTGCGCCCTCCGTAATGGAGCCACCGATGGAAGCAATCGTAATCTGTTCGCCCGCCTGTGCCTTTGCAATCACTGCCTTTAAACGCTTATTGTTGCCCAAGCTAACCTGCGCATCCGAAAGCAGAGTCTGATACCATTCAGAAGCTGCTGCCTCTGCATAGCTCGGATTCTCCGGTGTAGAAATCTCAATATCGCCGCCTACCACGATGCCTGCAATCGTAACATTCTGAAAATAAGTATCATAACTGGAGCTGGCAAGCATGAGTGCAGAAGCATCCAAAGCGGCTTCTAACTCTACCGATGCCTCCATCGTCCCATCACCCTTGTTCGCTATGGATTGAATCGACACAGAACAATTTTCCATTGCCTGATTCGTCAGATATACTCGAATGGAACTGTCCGCATCGGATGCAAAGCTCCCGGTCACAGTAACCGAAATGCTCGTCCCTTTCTTTACCGTACTTGGAAGCGGCACCATGCACTTATTGATGCTTCCTCCTGCGAAGGTTACCGAACCATCGCTGTTGTCCGTACCGGTCGCCTGTCCGAATACAGACATACGCTCCGTCAGTGATAATTTGATTTCTTCCTCCAAGGTCGGCATCTGATCCGGATTTTCCGGCACAAATGGAGTCGGCTCTGCCTGCTCCTGTGTTTCATTGGTCTTGTTATCTTCATTCATATTCTCGTCCCCCACTGCTTGTGTTGGTGTTGCCTCTGCCTTTTCCATCGGTGTCGGTTCACTGGTCGGTGTTGTTTCCGGCGCCTTCACTGACTCGGTCGGCGTTACCTCCGCATTTTCTTCTACTGTCTGTGTCGGCGTTATCTGTCCTGCATCTGAATCTGCTTCTTTGCCACCACACGCCGTCAGACACAACGCTAATAATAAAACATACCCCAAGCCTTTTCGTTTCATACCCTCGTCCTTTCTTTGCGGTCTTTCAAACCACTATGATATTATTATAAGACCACGCACTCTCACTCACAATGATATAAGCCACCATTTTATTGATTTATTCCGTAACATAGCTATATTTCTCATGAAAATACATACAATAATTCCGAACACGAATGTTAACACTTACCACTACCACACAAACACAAAAAAGCTTCCGCTTAGCAGCACTCAGCCACTTCACGAAAGCTCTCTTAGCTTGTCCTAATATAATATTTCGCCGCGCCAGCTATCAAACCGCATCAGCTTCTCCTTGGTAATCTCTCCGATTTCCTCGTAACTGATATGTATCTTGCTGAACGGAAACGGTACTACATAATTGTCCCAGCGCTTTTTCAGGTGCAGCACCCGGCAGTACTTAAAATGCGCATATACGACCGGCTTCTTTGATTCCTTCGCCAGCATAAACAACAGCTTCTTCGGCTCCCGGTACGGACCCGACGGACCATCAAAGGCTGCTGCCATAATCAGTCCCGGTCGTTTCGCTGCCTCCAGCATATTCTTGAATGCAGTCTTCATCTCCATACCATCCGGAATACGCAGTGCTTCGCCGCCATTGAGTCTCAATGTATTCTCTATATAATCTCCTCGTTGATTCGCCGTTACAATCGCACAAATATCCTTATGCTTTTTGGTAAGCCGATCTAACACCAGCTCCATCGGGTAACAGTCCTCATGCCAAAAACCAAACATAATATCCTGACGAAAGCGCTCCGGATTATCTTCCACAAAACGGCAGGTTTTTAACAACAGCTTTGTATAAAAGTGAAAGAATGCATTAATCATTCGAAACTTCCACCGCGACTTTCGCTTCTGTATCAATTCACGATCGCCCTTTAATTCCTCGATTCCCTGAATCTCTACCTTTTTCCTCGCCATGACTTCCCTCTTTTCTATCGTATCTCACTAAACGTAGTATAGCACAACATTTTTGAAATTTCAAACCTTTCTGCCAACCGACTTGTATCTGCATCCTATAAGGAGTAGCGTCTGCTACTCCGATGCCCGATTGCCCACCGTTACATATTCCGGTGCAGCCGCATAGGTACTGGTATTGACCTTCTCACGCGAAAGCTCTTCCCCATCCCGACTGACAATCCGATACAACTCAGCTACATAACCGGTGTGTGCCTTTTGCGTTACCTTATAATAATCCTCATTCTGCGTTTCATCGACCGTAATCACCGGTTCTCCCGGCTCTGTTTCCGATACAATCACGCTTTCCAACGAAATCTCCGTATCCGCTTCCTCCGAGGTGTGAAGCACAAAACGCAGCGTACCCTCCGCAGCATTTGCCTCTATCCTCACCGGAGCATCAAAATCATTTTTTAGCTTCAAATCCTTATAATCCCCGGCAATTGCCGCATCCCTCGCCGGGTCAACATAGCTCACCACCATCGAATGCGGAGCACGTTCCACGATGGTAATGCCTGCCAATAAAGCTGCATTGTACAGGGTAGACGAAATCTGACAGACACCGCCGCCGATGCCCTCCTCTACCTTACCTGCCACATAAGTTCCCGCCGGCTGATACCCATTATCCTCCGTAATCGGTCCAATCGACTGACTACAGGAAAATACCTCGCCCGGCTGGATTTCCACTCCATTCAAAAGCTGTGCCGCACGTTCAATATTATGCGCACGCGCCGCATTGCTTGTCCCATAATTGGTCTCAAAGGACGCCTTGCGAAGCTCCGGCTCCGGAGTAGGCGTAATCGGCTCCGGTTCACTGACTGCCGGTTGGTCTCTGACCTCCTTAGCGTCATCCTGCTGACCGGATTCCGGTCCTGCTTCGGGCTGCTCCGTCGGAGAATCCAACTCTGCCGCCAAGGTAAGGGATGGAGTAACCCACCACTCCGGCTGATCTGTCATCATCTGCCCCAGCTGTTCCTGCAACTGTCGCTCTTCCTGCTCCCTACGTTCCTTTGCCTGCCTGTCCTCTCCGGTACATGCAGTCAAACATACACCCGCGAGCAGCAACGCCAGCCATCTTTTTTTGTTACAATATCCTTGCATTCCATATACCAGCCTTTCCAATATCCTAATTGACATCTGCCCTTATTTTATGTATATTGGAAAAGAATATACGGAAATCAATTTAAAATGCAGCGACTACCAATGGTACCAGCATACTTAATATCAGTACACATGCAATAATAATAGCTACGCGTTTCTGTTGTTTTCTGTTACGAAACATAATCCTATTCCTCATTTCTATAATATATTTTAATGTGGATAGCAACCAATAGAAAGGTGGTAATCCTATGCCAGTTATCTTCGGCTGTACCCTGATTTTTATCGTCTTAATGCGCTATTACAGCAGAAAGCAAACAAAAATAAATACCGAATCCGCAAATGAGCTTCGCCTGCGCGAATTGGAGGCTCTGACTGCCCGCAAGCAGGACATCTCCGGACTGCCCTATATGATTGCGGATAACAATAAGCTGCCGGTTCTGCCGGATGCCTCCGATGAGGAAGCCACAGAACGCCTCACAAAGCTCAAACAGATGAACGGCAAACAGTTACTCAACCTGTCAAACATCAGCAATACCGATTTGCGTCTGACCTACGGTGCTGCCAATTTCCTGGTTCTCTCTGCCTGCGATACCGATTATATGAATTATACTCAGGAATTATACCGGCTTGGACATCGGCTGCACGAGACCGGATATCCCACAGAGGCTCTGCAGGTGCTTACCTACGCATTAGAGCTGCATACCGACATTGGCAATACCTATCGTCTGCTGGGCGACATCTATGCCTCCCATCAGGATCAGGCAGCCCTGTCTGCATTAATGCAGCAGGCAGAAGCCAATCTCACTGAGCTGGTACTTCCTCCAGTGCTTACTTATCTGAAGAAGCTGTCTTCGGTCTCTGACCATGCGCCAGAATGATTTTATCAATCATTCTGGAAGCCTCGCTTTTTGTTAACAGGTCAATTTCCTGCATAAATTCTATTTTATGATATTTCACTAAATCTAGCAAGTATTTTTTCTGTTTCGGAGTTATCGGCTCCCGCTTTTTCTCATGGTAAATCAGCGGAGCCGGATAAAGCTCCTGCTCCGGAAATTCCTTTCGCAGACACCGATACAATTCCCACGCCGTCTTGGCATCATCCAATGCCCGGTGCGCCTGCTTCTGCTCAATTCCGTAATGCACACACATTGCTTCCAGAGTGCGGCTCGGTAGCTCGGTATGCAGCCTCCTTGACAATAACAGCGTGTCCATTCCCTGCCGTTCAAAGCTTTGCCCGTAACGCAGTGCCGCCACCTTCAAAAAGCTGTAATCAAAGGTAATATTATGCCCCAGCAACACCGGCATATCCTTTGCGAATTCCAAAAAGCCCAGTATCGCCTCCCGTTCCGGCAGTCCCTGCGCCAGCATCTCATCCGTAATCCCGGTCAATGCGACAATGCGCTCCGGCAGCTTCTCCGGCAGACAAATCAGGCAGGAATATGTGTCTATCGCCTGCTCTCCCCGATATTTGATTGCTCCGATTTCGATAATCCGGTCCTTCTCCGGACTCAGACCGCTGGTTTCCAAATCCAGCGCAAGAAATTCTTCCATCCTCTATCTCCATTCCAAGAAAATTTCTCTTAGGTTTATTTGCAACCCATCCACCGAAATTTTCTTACTTCCTCGTCTTGCACAAATCTCTCAAAAAACACTGCTCGCACTGCGGATTGCGCGCGGTACAGATGGTTCTTCCGAGCGTGATGATGTGGATGTTGTACAATATCCAATGCTCCTTTGGCAGACGCTCCATCAGCTCATATTCAATCTTGACCGGGTCACTTTCCTGCGTAAACCCAAGCTTATTGGAAATTCGCTTCACATGCGTATCCACTACGATGCTCGGTTCATGATAGATATTTCCGCGAATCACATTCGCCGTTTTTCTGCCCACTCCGGCAAGTGCCGTCAGCTCTTCAATCGTACTCGGCACAACGCCCTGATGCCGCTCTAACAGCGTTCTGGCACAGGCAATAATATTCTGCGCCTTGTTATGATAAAATCCGGTCGAATGAATGTCCTGCTCCAGCTCTGCGAGCTTGGCGCTTGCAAATGCTTCTAACGTCGGATACTTTACAAACAAATCCTTGGTTACGATATTGACCCGCGCATCGGTACACTGCGCACTCAAAATCGTCGCAATCAACAGCTGCCAAGGTGTTTCATAGTTCAAATAACAGCGGTATTCCGTTGTATATTGCTCATCCAGCCTACGCAAAATTTCTGCGGTTCGCTCCTGCTCCTTTTTGCTGATTCTCTTTTTTCCACTCATATAATTTCTTACCTCATCTCAGTTTGTTCCTCTTCGGTACTTGTAAAACTCCCAACATTTTATACTATATCCGTTCTCACGCTTCCTTCCGGCTTATCCTGCAAATTCCGTGTAACGGCTCTCTTTCCCGATAATCAAAGATTACAAAGCCTTCCTTTTCTTCTATCTCTCCGGTTTCTGACGCCTTTTGCAAATCGTAGTAAAAATGCTCCATTGCCAGCTGTCCACTCACATCCTGCATTCCTTCCGAATAGCTTCGGCGGTATTGCCTCCACTGCTCCCTATAGGCATCCTGCGATTCGGCAAAAAACGGACGGCTCTTCGGCTTCTCCCGACTGCAAAAATCAAACATCAGAAGCTCTGCAAGCACCCTACAGGCAGTTTCATCCAAGCGCCTGCCGTCCTCCGACATCCACACCTCATGCCCTGCCGTCCCATTCGCACACTCCTCTGCAAACCGGTACAGGCTTTCGTACCGCGCCAAACGACTGTGTTTTACTTCAAACAGTCCATTGCTTCGGTAATACGCTGCAAGTGCCTCATACATGGCAAACGGCGATGCAAAATATCGTTCCAAAAACGGCAGCGAACATAAAAACTGCCCGCTGTTGTAATAAACCTCTGTCAGCTCCTCGACTTCCTTTAGCCGCAGCACCTCTGCATAGGGTAAATACTTCGTAGAGAGTACTTCATACGGTGGCTCCTCTTTGTACTGTATTTCATGCTCTGCTGTCATCTCATGCATAGCAGAGCCCTTTAACACCTTCAAAAAGCCCAGCTGCAGCTGATCCGGACGCATGGCATATACCTCATTGAACGAGCGTGCAAAGGAGGTATAATCCTCATACGGCAATCCCGCAATCAAATCCAGATGCTGATGGATATTTCTGCCCTCACGCACCGCCGCTACGGCTGCACGCACCTTATCCAAATCCATACGTCGGTGAATCGCCTCAATGGTCTGCGGATTGGTGGACTGGATGCCGATTTCTAACTGCACCAGCCCCGGACGCATTGTCCGAAGCAGCTCCATTTCCCGCTGCGTCAGCAAATCTGCTGCAATTTCAAAGTGGAAATTGGTTACTCCGTTATCATGCTCCTTGATATACTGCCAGATTGCCAGCGCATGCTGCTCATTACAGTTAAAGGTGCGGTCTACAAACTTAACCTGCGCCACCCGATTATCTAAGAATATCTGCAATTCCTGCCGCACCAACTCAAGCGCGCGGAACCTCACCCTCTTCTCCACCGAGGATAAGCAGTAACAGCAGGAAAACGGACAGCCCCTGCTGGTTTCATAATAGATAATTTTATGTTCAAACGCTCCCAAGGCTTTCATATCGGCATAAGGAAACGGCAACGCTGCAAAATCCAACAGCTCACGCAGCTCATTTTCACAAATCGTACCATCCTCCCGCCGGAACACCAAGCCGCGGATGTCCTCACGACTCATTCCAGCCGGTGCTTGCTGCACAGCTCTGCACTCCTGCGTCCTTTGTCCTGCTTCCTGCATCAGATGGTATTCCACCAGCTCGCGAAACGTCGCATCGCCCTCACCTACCAGAATACCATCCGCTGCCGGATTTGTAAGCAGGAAGTCTCTGGCATCATAGCTGACCTCCGGTCCACCAAGATAAATCACCACCGAAGGGTCTATCTTCCGATAGTCCGCGATTATTTCACGCACCATGCGAATGTTCCAAATATAGCAGGACACACATAACACCTGCGGATGCACCTCATAAATCCCCTTTAGTATCGCATCCGGCTCATGGTTGATGGTATATTCCCGCAACACAATATGCTCTGCATAATCCCTTGCATATTGCCGCAGCGCATAAAGCGCCGGATTGGTATGAATGTATTTTGCATTTATCGCTAAAAGCAGCAACTTCATCCTCTTGTCTCCTCAAAAAAACTTCCGTCGTTATTCCACAAATAGTATAACATAAAAAAGAAGTTTCGCACACTTTTTTGCGAAACTCCTTGACAAATCGATGAAAGGGCAGGCATCCCCTATTTTGTGCTTTACTCCCGCGGATGCCTGCATATAAAACCTCTCATATAATATTACGAAACAAACCGAAAAAAGGGGACATATTTTTTGAAAAAAATTTAAATTTATTTTATTCTGCTTACCACAAATACCAATTCAAAATACGGATTGGCAGATGCATCCCCGCTCGGAATCAAAAAGTAATCCGTCTTACTGTAATCCCTGATGATGATGTCTCTGGAGACCTGAACGTTGCCGATGGTAAAGCGGACTGATGCAAACGGGTCTGCCGACAGTTTCTCTTCCAGCTGTCGCAGCTGCTTCGCCTTGCACTTTTTTTCCGCACCCAATAATGCTCCTGCCGCAATCCACTGCAGCTCGGTATCTCCGGATAGCCAGTCGTCCGAAGCTGTCTTTTTCACCGTAAAGGAGACCTGCTCCACATCCCCCTTGGCATTGGTCTGAATCGTCAATCGGTTCGGTACAAATTTTTCTCCGGTATGATAGATTACCGTATAATTCTTTTTTTGTTCTTTTTCTCTCCAATAGCCACTCGATAACAGCTCCCATTCCTGATAGCTGCTATTCTTATCACAATAGCCCCAAATAAACCGGTTCACATTCTCCGTATATTGCTCTGCCGTCAATTCTCCCTGAATCAACGCAGGGCGGATTTTAATATTTGGATTTAGCTGCAGCCAAACGCTCAGGACAAGTATCCCAATGTAAAGCAATGCGCGCGGTAATGTATTTTCCTTAATCGTGTAAGCATGATTATGCTTCTCCCAAGGCAAATCTACATCCTTATTGCCATACCAGTAATTGCCCTCCAATTCATAGTTTTCCCTATTCCAGCGGGAGGTTCTCAGTGAAAACATCCCCTGCATCGAAGCACCCAGATAGGTTGTAATAATGTCATACAGACGTTCACGCGCCTCTGCTGCCAGTAGCTTACTTCCGTCCGTTTTTACAATACGGATGCCGAAAATCGCTTTTCCGGGTGTTGTACCAAACCAGTGCAGAAAATGCGGCTCCATTATCCAAGCAAGGAAAAGCGCACACAGGCACACCGCACCCCAGCCGATGTCTCCCACTTCCAACATGCTTTCCCTGAATACGAATACCACAAACATGGCGCACACAAATTCCATCAGAATAAAATCCATCACACGCGCAAAGAGTCTCCGATACGGCGCATAGATTCTCGGTGCCAGCTGACGCTCCTCGGTACCGCCGCACTCCAACGCCAGCCGTTCCAACTGCTCCAAATACTTTCCTGCCTGCAGATTGCCGAATGCCGCCTGATCCATGCGCATCGTCCGACAAACCTCTTGTATATTAGTAATATTTTTCTTTTCCTGTTCCAGCTCATCAATCTTTTTCTGCAGGGTATCCCCAAGGCGCACCTCGCCCTGCTGCAATGCACGAATTTCCTCCAAGGATACATGAAGATTTCGCAAAAGTTTGATTTTTAGCAAAAGCTCCAAATCCCCCGGCGAATATTCCCGGTATCCGTTTGCCTTGCGTATCGGCGCCAGAAAACCTTCCTTTTCGTAAAACCGTATATTCGCCCGGCTGATACCGGACTCGATTTCCAATTCTTTAATCGTCATAACTCTCTCCCTCATCTCCAAGCGTTTTATCGGAACAAAGCGCTGAGAATTTCCCTTTCGCATCTATCATACACAAAGAAGTTTAAACTGTAAAGTAGGTTCACAGTCAAGCGTTTTTGCATATTTTCTTTGCTTTTTCTTATACTAACGTACATAACCGTTTCAATATGTCCATGGAGGTAATATAAAAAATCATGTCTGACAAGAAAAAGAACAAAGAAAATTTGCCAAAGTATTTTCCCGGCAGTGACCCGATTGATGAATATGAGTTTTCTCTCGACGCTCCGGATATGAGCATCCCGACCGAAGCAAGGATGCAGGACTCCGCTTATTCTCCTTCGAACAAGGCAGCTCCGGCAAACAATCTGTTTTTTGCCGAACGCAGTAATCCTTTGTCCAGCAAGGGAAGCTGAGTATCCCCGGAGGCTTTTATGCTAAGGAAAGCAGTCGTCGTTTCACGATGACTTTCCTTTTACACAAAATACAATAGCTGTGACTACGGTTTCCCACAATCACAGCTACTGTATTTAAGAATTATGAAAAGAATGAAAAAATGATGTAAGCAATAATTATAACACCTCTACAACTGCTTCTGCCTTGCACTCTACCGTGAACATAAGCGGAGTCTTGCCGGTCAGCTTCTTACTGCGCTCGTCCGGCTGGCAGGTACCTACATATACCTCATAGATACCCGGATACAGCTTCTTCTCGCCGTTCTCATCGAACAAACCAAATGCCTTATCATCCAAGGTAATCACAGCCTCCTTCGACTCTCCGGCTGCCAATGTCAGCTTCTTTAAGCCCTTTAACTGCCAGTTCGGTGCGCCTGCAACATCCTTTGCCTTAATATATACCTGTACGGTTTCTGCACCGTCCATTGCACCGGTGTTCTTTAACGCTGCATGAATCTGCACCTTGCCGCCGGCAGCAATCTCTGCTGCATCACACTCTGCACTCAAATCAAAATCGGTATAGCTCAAGCCGTAACCGAATGGGTACAATGCCTCATTCTTCATATAACGATAGGTACGGTTGGTCATATTGTAATCCGTGAAATCCGGAAGTTCTTCGGTGGTACGATAGAAGGTTACCGGCAGCTTGCCCTCTGGAGATACCTTACCAAACAGAAGGTCTGCAATCGCGCGACCGCCCTGCGCACCCGGATAACCGCCATGCAGGATGGCTTCTACATGCTCGTCTGCCCAAGTCACAGCCAGTGCAGAGCCTGCGAGCAAGACAAGAATAACCGGCTTACCGCTCTCACATACAGCCTCTAAGGTCTGCTGCTGCAAGCCCGGCAGATTCAAGGACTTCTTGTCACCGCTGCCGAATTCGTTGCCGGCATCGCCCTCTTCACCCTCGATGGTCGCATCCAGACCAAGGCATACTACCACCACATCCGAAGCATCTGCCACCGCTCTCGCCTCTGCGATACGGTCATTTGCCTGCGCCAGACCGGAGATACGATCCTTGTACAGATGACAGCCCTCGGAGAAATATACTCTTACATCCTCGCCAACCGCCTCGCGGATACCCTCGAGTACGGTAATATACTCGGATGCAGTACCTTCGTAGTTACCTACCAGTGCAGCACGGCTGTTTGCATTCGGTCCAATCACACCGATGCTCTTAAGCTTTGATTTATCTAACGGAAGCAGATTGTCTGCATTCTTTAACAAGACTACGGACTTCTGTGCTGCCTTTAAGTTCAGCGCGCGATGCTCCTTACAGTCCACCTGCTCATAGCCGATTTCACTGTACGGAATCTTTGCATCAAACAGTCCGAGCTTCATTCTCGTGGTCATCAGTCTGGTCACTGCTCCGTCCAATGTCTCTTCCTTTACCAAGCCGTCACGCACTGCCTGTAAGAGATTACCAAACAGATTGCCGCAGTTTAAGTCACAGCCATTGTTCATTGCCAGCGATACCGACTCTACCGGCGTCTTTGTTACCATGTGGAACTCGTGGAAATCCTTGATTGCCCAACAGTCAGAGGTTACATGACCCTTGAAGCCCCAGGTATCCCGAAGTACATCCTTCAACAGTGTCTTACTGCCGCAGCATGGCTCGCCATTGGTACGATTGTAAGCACCCATGACTACTTCTACGTTTGCCTCCTGCACACATGCCTTAAATGCCGGCAGATAAGTCTCGCACATATCCTGCTTCGTTGCCTCTGCATTGAAGCTGTGACGGATTTCCTCCGGACCGGAATGCACTGCAAAATGCTTTGCGCAGGCTGCTGCCTTCAAGTACTTATCATCATGTCCCTGAATACCGTTGATAAAGCGTACACCCAATCTGGAGGTCAGATATGGGTCCTCACCAAAGGTTTCATGGCCTCTGCCCCAGCGTGGGTCACGGAAAATATTGACGTTTGGCGACCAGAAGGTCAGACCCTTATAAATATCGTAATCTCCATACTTCTGCTGCGCATTGAACTTCGCACGACCCTCGGTCGAAATCACATCCGCGATTTCCTCCATAAAATCCTCATCAAAAATCGCAGCCAGACCGATTGCCTGTGGGAATACCGTTGCTACGCCGGCACGCGCTACTCCGTGCAGCGCCTCGTTCCAATAATTATATGCCTTTACACCTAATCTCTTAATCTCTTTTGCCCCATGTAAGGTCTGAAATACCTTTTCCTCCAAGGTCATTTCAGCAACCAAAGCTTTTGCTCTCTCTTCGAAAGACAGGCTTTCATTCAGATATGCTTTTTCTCCCATGTCCCTTTCCTCCATCGCTAAAAATTCATAATTCTATGAAACGCTTCCTTGGGTTGATGATTGACATCAAACAACAGCGGCCAGTTCTTTCTTCCCGGTACCGGAAAACCGTCCAGCCAAGTCACATCATCCGCAATTCCCCAAAGTGTTACTGATTCAATGATTCCTTTATACTCTCTGTAAATCTCAAAGCATCTCTCGTAAAATTCCGCCTGACGCTCCATCAGCTCTTTCGTCGGTGCCGGAATCGAAGAACGATCCTCAAAGGCAAACACCGACACATCCATTTCTGTAACCTGCAGCGTTACACCCAGCTCGGCATACCGCTCAATCGCTCTGCGGATATCCTCTATGCCCGGTACATACAGATTGTGATGGCTCTGCATTCCGATACCGTCCACCGGCACACCGCGCTCCTTCATGCCCTTGACCAACTGATATATCTTCTCTCTTTTGAGCGGATGTGCTTCGTTGTAATCGTTGTAATACAGCTTTATGTGCTTCGGCAAAAGCTCTCTTGCCATGACAAAGAATCGGTCCAGATAATTCTCTCCATATGCCTGATACCATTTGGTATTCCGGTAATATGCATCCGATTTATCTTCGATACACTCATTCGCCACATCCCAAGCATTGCACTGCGCTCCGTAACGCTCTGCAACCAGCTTCATATGCGCCCGCATGGTTTCCTCCGGACTTTCCGTATCAAAGATAAAATCCGGTGTCTGATTGTGCCAGACAAAGGTATGCCCGTGGACTGCCATGTCATTGTCCTTCGCAAACTGATAAATCCGGTCTGCTGCGTCAAAGGTGTACTTTCCCGGTTCTCTGCACAAACTCACATACTTCATTGCATTTTCACAGGTCAGACTGTTAAAATGCTTCTTTAACAAATCCGCGTGCGTCACTATCGTTCGCGGCGAAACACAGGCTCCTATTTTGAAATAATCCCGGTATTTCTCTTTCAAACCCAACATAAGAAAACCTCCTGCAAATTTACTGGATTTGCAGGAGATTTTGCATGCACACATGATTCAAAATCTATTTTTTACTGATTTTTTCGTGCATTTAATAAAGCGGTATTCCTTCGTCCTGCAAAATGCCCCAGAATGCCGGTTTGGTTTCCAATAATTGTGTAAAGAGCAACGGATATCTCAAGCCGTCCTTGTTCAGCCATGATTTATCATCCGTCAGACCCCAAATCGTTACGTTCGTAACATTCGCAGCCCCGGTGTCCTTCAAATTCTTTAAGAGGAAGAAGATTCTCTTGTATCTGGTTCCCTCCTTCATCAAATCAGCTTCACTGCTCGAATCCAGATTCACATCCAGCTCTGTCAGCTGAATCTCCAGACCGGTCTCTGCAAACTTGCGAATCGTTGTCTCAAAATCATCCAGCGTCGGGGAACTGATACCAATATGGCTCTGCATACCGATACCGTCGATATTGCCCTGTGCCTGTATCTTCTCTACCAGCTTGATAATTGCCTGACGCTTCGCCACCTCATAGGTATTGAAATCGTTGTAAAACAGCTTCTGGTCCGGTTCTGCGTATTTTCTCGCATACTCAAATGCCTTCTCTACAAACTCCGGTCCGACACACTGATACCACATACTGTCCTGTACACGCATACCGTCTGCATCACCGTCTCCCGGCAGGATTGCTTCATTTACTACGTCCCATGCATATATCACACCCGGATAATTGGTGTTAACATATTCCATTACCTGACGAATGTAGTTTTCCATGCGGGCAAGCATAACTTCCTTGCTTACCATAACAGCGTCCTTTTTATTGGAGTATCCCTCCATAAAGAACCAGTCCGGTGTCTGACTGTGCCAAACCAAGGTGTGTCCACGCATCTTGATACCATTGTCCATACAGAACTGCAGCATTCCGTCACAGCTCTTAAAATTCAATACCGGACATTCCTCCGTACCTGCTACTACACAGCCCTCTCTGTCCAGCAAATAATCCGGCTTCATTTCATTTCCGCAGGTCATACTGTTGAAATGGTCTTTGATTACATCCACCTTCAATTCATTAAACAATTCACTGGCCGTCAATGCCACACCAATCGAAAAATAATCGGTGTATGCTTCATACAGGCTTGGTAATTCCTCATCAATCGCTGATATATAAAAATCCGTGCGGACCTCTTTTTCTACTTCAGTCGGAGTTGGCGCCGTCGTCGGTGTCGGCTCTGCCGTTGGCTCCGGTGTAACCTCCTTACCCGCCTCTATCGTCGGCGTAATCGTTGCAGTTCCTTCTTCCGGCTGGTTGTTTCCTTCTTTTCCGCAGCCGGTTAACCCCATCATCAAGGCTGCTGTCAACAGCAGACTTACACCTTTTTTTGCCAATCTCTTATCTTCTCTTCTTTTCATATTTGCAACCTCTTATTATGCGATGCCCCGCCCCTGCAGGGCATCGCAAGACAGACTATTTCTATTGCTTCTTACTTGTTGTTTGCGTCTTCAATCAGAGAAGCCCAGGTTCCTGCAACCTCTTCAATCTTCTCTGCCGGAGTATTTGCTAATGCATAGATGTTGTAGCAGATATCACCGTAGCTGGTACCATATACAAGTGGTAAGTACCAAGCCTCGCCTCTGCCTTCCTCATACATCATAACCAGAGTCTCATCAACAGCTCTCTCATCACGGAATCTGGTGTAATAACCGGTCATCCAATCGTCCTCCTCCTCATAACCAGGAGTCGGGTTGGTGTACAGGTTGTAAGCAAATGCTACCTTGTTTGCAGTTTCCTCATCCAGACAAGCCGGCATTACTACGATATTGTCTGCGAATACGGTCTTGCTCTGTCCCTTTGGACCTGCCGGTGCCATTACAAAGCCCCAGTCATCCTCCATATCAGCCCAGTTACTAACCTTGTGCTGCTCTGCGAAGGTCATAGCAACCTTTGCATCATGGAATGCAGAGATAAACCAATCCCACTCGGAATCTGCCGGTGCCGGCATCTCATAGCCCTTTTCTACCAGACCAACGCCCCACTGCATTGCCTCTAAGAACTCAGGGGTATTGGTTGCATTGTAATACTTACCATTCTCATCAATACCGATGAAGGTTGCATTGTTGCTTGCTGCTGCCAGCTTAAACATATCTACCGAGAAGCTTGCCAGCGCATAGGTATCAATCGTACCATCGTTATCCTTATCCACAGTCAGCTTCTCACAAAGCTCTTCGAACTTCTGCCAGGTCCACTCACCGTTTGCCTGCAGGTCATATGGAAGATCCGGGTCCAGACCTGCTTCCTCGAACAATCTCTTGTTCCAGAAGATACCGCCTCTTGGCTCCGACTTACCGGTAGCCATACCATAAACATGCTCACCCTGTGTCATCAGGTTTACTACATTGTCATTCCACTTTTCCTCTGTAAAGTCAAAGCACTCTAACGTAGCCAAATCGTAGAACAGGTTGTTTGCAAGCGGCTTCGCTACAAACTGCTGATCCATTACGAAAATCTGTGCAGCCGGTGTATTTGCCATCGTAGACAGTGTAAAGGTCTCCTGATGATCTCCCCAGCCACCGATACTCTTCTGAACAATCTTGAAGTTATACTTCTGCTGAATTTCCTTACGATATGCCTGTGTAGCCTCTTCCTGTGCATTCTTTGGCTCTTCCTCTTCACCGGAAGACCACCAGTCTGCGATAATAATCTCCATGCCGCCCAGGTCACGATACTTCTCCGGTACCTCTTCTACCGCCTCAGTAGGGGTCGGGTCAGCCGGCTTATCCGTGTTACCACCGGTACTACCGCCGGTGCTCTCGCTGCCGTTTGCTGCTGTGGTAGGAGTCTCATTGCCAGTGTCTGCATCACCACCACATGCTGTCATGGTACTTGCCATAGCAAGTGTCATCATGATTGCTGTTAACTTTTTTCCATTCTTTCTCATAAATCCTCCATTCCGCCGCTCATGCGGCTTATTATTAAGGCATTTGCCTATAATCTCATTATACCATACTTTACATCTTGATACCACTCTGGCTCAAGCTCTCTACGAAGCCCTTCTGTGCTACCAGATAAATGATTAACAACGGAATAATTGTCATCAGGAGTCCGGTCGCAATCATCGCCTGCTCATAGCCTGCGGACGGCATTGCACCGGTACCGTAAATCTTTACCCAATAATCGCTCAAACGTCCGGTCAGACCAATCAGTGCCTTTGGCAACAGCTTTATGTTACCAAGGAACAGCTTCGCATAATAGGAATCCGTCCACTGCCATACATATGCAAACAGGAAGCAGGAGGTCAGAATCGGCTTTGCATCCGGAAGCATAATACGCAAGAAGGTCTTTACCTTACCGCAGCCATCCACATACGCTGCTTCCTCCAACTCCTTCGGAATACCACGGAAGAACTGGCGAATCAGGTAAATGTAAAGTCCGCTCTTCAGACCCATACAGCCCATACACATCATCAGATATGGTGCTACGGATGCCTGCAGGTTGATGCTGTCTCCGGTAATCGCCTTAAAGATACCGAACACATCAAAGAAACGGAAGTGCAGCCACAGAGACGAGGAAATCGTCTGCGGCGGAATCACGATGGAAAGGATAACACAGGCAAACCAGAAGTTCTTAAACGGGAACTTATATCTGGCGAAGCCGTAACCTACCAGCGTACATGCCGCTACCTGCACCAGACTGACCACCAGTGCCATCAGCACGGTATTCCTTAAACACTTCCAATATTCCAGAAGCTCATTGGCCAGACTGTAATTTGTTGTCGTAAAATTTCTAGGTACACTAATTACTGTAGCATCGTACAAATCCTTCTCTGCCATAAAGCTGATTGATACTTTATTTAACAGAGGCTGAATAATCAAGAAGCACAAACCGAACAGAAGAATGGCTCTTGCGATTTTATAAAGGGAATTACCTACCGACTTCTTTAACAGATAACCGCCGGATTTCCGGTTGCGTTCCCAGAATTTTTCTCTTTCTATGCTCTTTGCTCTACTCATAATAATATACCTTCTTTGATACAATGAGAGAAATCACACCTACGACCGCCATAACGATTACAAAATAGCTCCATGCCATTGCCGAGCTGAAGCCGTAGTCCATCATAGGCATCATCGTATCATTGATTTTCTCCATGACTTCATTATCTGTTCGAATAAGGAAGTCAATAATCGAGTAAACAATATTAACTAAAATCAGGGAGCTTACCATCGGGAAGGTAATCTTCCAGAAGCTTTCCCAAGCAGTACAGCCCTCAATCTTGGCAGCCTCGTACATGCTGGAGGAAATCGTCTGCAAACCGGACAGGAAAATAATAATCTGAATACCGGATGCAATCGCTACATCATATACGCTGTCTAAGATATCAAAGACATAACCGAAAAACTTTGAACCTACTCCACCGGTATCCAAAATTGCCTGTAAGGTTGCCGTAATACTGGAGTTACCACCGGATTCCTGTACCACATCCTCCATACCCTGAAGCAATGTATTGTTGTACTCCAAACCTACGATAACACCGGAGGAAAGGATTACCGGCAGGAAGAAGATGGCACGTACAAAGCCTCTTCCCTTAAAATCCTGATTCAGTAACAATGCTACAAAGAAACTGAAAATCAGGGTTGCAGGCACACGGTATGCCATGCTGCTTAAGGATTCGGTCAACAATCGGGTAAATTCCGGGTCAACCGTAAATGCTTTTTTGAAATTTGCCAATCCGATAAATTCTTTGTTGAAGCCGCCAACCTCGACGGTCACCTTACAAAAGCTCATCTGCAACGACTCAATCAACGGATATGCTAAAAATGCAAGGAATCCGATGATGAAAGGAAGAATAAACAAATATCCGGCAATGGCATTTTTCTGTGCCAGTGTTTTTCTTTTTTTCTTTGGCTTACTCATTTATTCTCCTCCCTTCTTTACCTGATAACTTCTCGCCTCTAAGGAAATACCCTCTGCATCTGCTGCGCTGTAATTGTAGTTGACATATACCTTGGTACCATCCTCATAGGTGGTCTCCGTTACACCATCTGCAAGCACACGATGACCGGTTATGTACTGATTGAACAGATGTCCTAACTTCTCATCGTATTCCTGATACAGTGCGGCTGCCTCATCCTTCCACAGTGCATATTCCGTACCGTACAGATAAGTATAAGAGGTTTCCTGCAGTTCTACCGTAGATGCTTTCGTAAAGGTAAAGTAAAGACCTGCACCGGTTTCTACACTCTTTAAGAAATTGTCCTCCGGATTCTCTGCCAGATTGTATGCATCTCCGGTATAATTTACCAAACCGTGCAATACCATCGAATAGAACGGAATCTGCTGATCTACAATACCATAGCTCTTGCCGCCAAGCTCCATTTCCAGAATCATATCTGCATAAGGCACTGCATATTCATTACCCTCGTAAATCATAACACCATTGCCTGCTGCCTTCATCTCTGCCAGCTTTGCCTGCTGAAGCTCCATGGTCTTTTCTCTGGTTACAACCTTCTTCGGATTGTAATCTCCGCCCAACTGCTTTCCAAGGTCTGCGAAAGACAGATTGGACAAATCGTACTTCTTGGCTGCTCCTAAGAGCGAATCAATCAGCTTTATCGTGTAGGATGCCTTTACCAGATTCTTCTTGGCTGTTTCATCCTCATCATGTGCGCCGAACCATACATGGTCGTACTCATAAATTTCTGCCAGCTCCTTGGTTACATACTTTGCAGAATCGCGGTTTGCAGAGAAGCCGTCAAACAAGGTATTCTCATGCACAAACTCTACAAATGCTTCCAAATAAAGCTCTACGCCTGCTTCCTTTGCTGCGCTTACTAACTTTTTGAACGTCTTTTTGCCGCCCAGCTCGGAAATCAAATCCACATCCGTTGCTACGGCATGATGTACACCGTCATTGAACCAGCCCACATACGTCATGTTCATGGTCGTAAGACCTGCCGCCACCAGCTCCTTCATCATTGCCGCTGCTTCCTCGTAGGTCGTCAACGCTCTAGATACCGTTACCGGGAAGCCCAAACGGTTCTCTACGGTTTCGATTGCTCCCACCAGCTCTACGGTAATCGGTGTCTGCGTATCGGTGTTCTTATCTAACTCCGGATACTTCGCCATCAGATACTCCCGGTAGGTCGCTGCCATATCACTATAGCTGTCACTGTTGATAAAACGATATCTCTGAGAAAGTGTTTCTGCCGGCAGCTGCTTTTCGTATACCACTACCGCCTTATCCGACTTTGCGGATACGTCCATGCTTTCTCCGTGAATTACCGTATAGCCTGCATTCGCATAATTGAAGGTGTGATATCTTCCGGATACATCTGCTTCAATCGCCGCATATGCACTGCCCTCTTCCAGCATACACAGGAACGAGGAACCATTGTTACAAATACCAAACAACGGGAATGCCGACTTGGTTTCATTGATAATAGCCTCTCTGGTCAGACCGTAATCCCAGCCATACATATTGCTGTAGTAATTGTTCTGAGATGCCTTACCATTATTGAAATTGATGATTCCGCCATTGCCGTCCGGTACTAAGATATATCCCTCATCCGTCGCGCTTCCTGCACCAAAGTACGGCAGCATCTTAATCATGGTAATCGGATTATCCGACTTGTACTGTACCTCCTCAAGCGGTACGCTGACTACAAAATCTGCGCCATCCAGCTTATATACGATGGAAACATCGAATACCGGCTTATCCTGCGTGTTGGTTATCGCATATCTTGCAGCATCCAGTTCGTAATCCTCCTGCGTATATCCTACTTCTGCAAAATATCCTTCGATTTTTACCTTCAGATATTCCTGTAAGCCGTCACGCAGTACATAGACACATTCGGTTTCCAAATCCGGGTACATCTCCAACAATTCGCTCTTGTTGTCGGTCGAACGCAGATTGTTGATATCATACTTACGATAATATTCGTCAATCTGTCTCTTGCCCTTCTTCTCCATTTTCTCGTAGAATTCCATCATTCTGGATTCCGGCACTGCGGTCGGCATCAGATATACTCTCTCGATATTACCGATGGAATACTTTACCTTCAGACCATCCTCTAACTCTTCAATCTCATACAGACCGTTTTCGATGCTGTAATTAAAATTGTTATATGTGGTGGTTACACCGGTCGAAGTACTATACTGAATCATCAGCGTAGACTGCAGACCACCCTTGGCAGCGGTATTTGCAATCGTTTCACCGGACAAATCCTGCGGATTGGAATACCACAGCTTACCTGTCTCCTTTTCCTCCAGCGAGAACTGTGTCGTCTCCGGGTCCAGTGTCAGCTTCAGATACTCATTTTCCAGTGTGTATTCTTTTTTATCCTCTACATAACCGTAGATGGTAACGCTTTCCTCCTCTGCTTCTGCTTCTCCGCAACCGGTTACACCGAAAGTAAGAGCTGCAGCAAGGAGGAGATATGTTAACTTTTTCTTAATCATGACTGCCTCCTTCTTAGTAGAATCGGAATGCTATTTCCTTATACAGGGAAATAAAATATGCAAAACCATCGGAAATCAAGCTGAAGAACAGCAGGATAATGAAGATGATAACCAGCATACCCACTGCGGTAGCGATAGCTGCCAACAATGCCTTTCCCAAAGTGTAATCATGAATCATCATCATTGCACAAAGCATCAGCAGACCGCACCAGATGTAGGTGAAGCTATTCAGATAGCTCCAGAACACACCTTCCTCCAAGGTTACGATATTACTCAGGAAAATCATCGGAAGCTGAAGCAACACATACGGTGCGAGCGAATAACATACACCCATATAAATATTTTTCAGCGTTCCTTTTCCGTCAAACAATGTAGTCAGACACCAGTTGGATACACAGCCGATTGCCAGCGGTATCACTGCTTCTGCCAGACACATTAAAATGTTGAACTCTTCTGGTATGTACAGGATAAACATAAAGTTCGTAAACTGTACCTTCCATACCTTGATTAACAGCATCAGCACCAAAATGGTATTCGCTGCTGCCATCGAACCTCTCTTCTCATGAATCAGGTCCCAAAATCCATCAAAAGGATGTACGATGAGATGAAGAGAATATTTCAGGGATTTGCCCCACTGAGCCAAACTTGCTTTGTTTATCTTTTCTGCAATTTTCACTCCTCCATCGCCTCCTTCTTGATTTTCTTTATCTTTTTAATACCCCAATTAAGAACCAGCGCACCGATTAACACTACCATAAAAATACCGATGTGCTCTTCAATCCACTCTTTTCTCCAAAGCTTATATGCCTTAGAATAATTCTCTGCATCGTATTTTGCTTCGAAATATTCCATTGCCTCCTCGTAACGCTCCTGACGAAGCAATGCACGGCCGATGCCGATGTAAGCCAAATCATAGTTACCGTTTACACGGATTACCTGCCGCCAGTACTCTGCGGACAAATCGTAATCACCCATCTTGTAGGCTGCCAGCGCTTCGTTAATCAATGTACCGTACTCGGTCAGCTTAAACCGGGTCAGACTGCCCGCTCTCTGGTCCAGTACATACAGGTCATAGCCGATGTGATCCAGTGCAATCGGATACAGGAAGGTTCCCGCTGCATTACCGATACCGCCGAATGCGTATAAGAGATTTCCCTGTGAATCGTAACCAAACAATCTGCCGCGGACACGGTCTACTACATAGTAGGTGTCGTTTTCCAGTGCCGTAATATCCACCATCTTGGACGGACCGCTGACACCACTGGCATTGCCCCAGGTAATATCACCAATCGGAGGATAGTTACCATTCTTTATCAGAATATCCGTACCCATCGAATTCAACTTACGAATCGGCTTTGCTGAATCACCAAGCAAATCCCATTCATCGAATACCGATGTCGTTACATAGATGAAACCATCCTTATCCAATGCAATGTTGTTGTACTCTGTCGGTACGAACTGCTCCATCTGCGCTCTCTGTGCCTGCGTCGATAACTTCTTCCAGATGTAATCAATCATCGAGAAGGTTACTTCGTTGGCACCGATGTAACCGATAAATCTGCCATCCGGGGAATACTGCATTACACCCTTGTTGACATTCTTTGCAATCGTCAGAATACGTCCCGCCGGGTCTACGACTGCCTTCGTCGGAAGAAATTCCTGCGAAGCATCGTAGGTTTCATCCACCGGCTTTACAATCTCCTGCACCAGCTTCAAATCCTTGTCAATCTGTACGATACGATTGTTGTTCGTATCACAGATGTACATATCTCCATTTTCTCTTACATAGATATCGTTCGGTGCATCAAAGGAATCCTCTGCGCCATTGTTGGAAAAGGTCTTAATCTCTTTTTCCAGAGAAATGCTTCTGTCCTCCTCCACTTTCAGCACCACGATACGGTTGTTGCCGGTATCTACGATGTAAATCTTATTTTCCGTCGTAAACATACCCTGCGGATTGTTGAAATTACCAATTCCGTAATCAATACCCATGACAACCTTTTCTGCGGTATACGCATCCGGAGATTCTCTCTGCTCTCCGAAATAATCGTACACATAGGTATAATAGTTCGCCTCTGCCTTTGTCTCTACTGCCGGAGTAAGAAGGAACATCACGAGCAGCAGACAAAGAATTCTGCGAATTATCTGCATTTTTTTCATGCTCTCCCCCTCCTTAATCCTTAATACCGGAACTAGCCATTGTTTCCAGAATGTTGCTCTGCGACAGCACAAAGGTCAGAATCGGTACAATCATCATGAATAATGTTACCGCGGAACCTACACCGGCTCTCGATACACCACCGTTGATAATCTGCTGCAATGCATATGGCAGTGTCTTCAATTCCTCAGAGTAAATGTAGTTCGATGCCTTGGTATTCCACAGGTTCTGTACCGAGAAAATAATCAGGGTCAGCCATGCCGGCTTTACCATCGGCATTACAATCTTACTGTAAATCGTCCACTGCTTTGCACCGTCGATTTTTGCTGCCTCAATCAGCGCATCCGGAATACCCTCCATGAACTGCTTCATTAAGAAGAGTCCCATCGGAGATGCAAATGCCGGAATGACTACTGCCAGATAGGTATCTACCCAGCCAAGGTTTGTCATAACGAGGTAGTTCGGGATACCAAGTACATATCCGGAGAACATCAGGGCGGTTACTACCAGATTAAAGAAGGTCTTTCCACCCGGAAAATCATACTTCGCCAATACATACGCACCCATCGACGCTACCAGCAAATGACCTGCGGTTCCTACAAAAGTAATAAATACTGTGTTAAATATGTATCTGGAAAACGGTACCCAGGATTTTCCCATGATAACAAACAAGTCCTGGAAGTTATCCATCGTCGGGTTCTGTACAAAGAACTTCGGCGGATACAGATAGATTTCATCAAGCGGCTTAAATGCACTGTTAATCGCATAGACTAACGGCAATGCCATAAATATACCGAAAAAGATCAACAACAGGTAGATACCGATATCGCCACCTCTGGACCTGTTCGGTTTTCTTCTTTTCAACTTTTTCATGTCGGTCTCCTCACCTTTCCCCTGGCTGTTATCAGGTACCTACTTTTCTCAGCAATGACTGTATTGCCTTGTTGCAGAGAATCATTACAAGGAAAAGCACTGTCGCAATCGCGGATGCATAACCCATTTCGAACCGGACAGAACCGTAGTCAAAAAGGTGGGTTACTACTGTACGCGCTGCATAGTCGGTACTTGGGAAACCGGCGAGTGCCATTGTTACTTCACATACACCAAAGGACTGGGTAATCGCCATAACCGCACCGAACATAAGCATCGGCTTCATATTTGGTAAGGTAATGTACCAAAGCTCCTGCCAACGGTTCTTGATACCATCCACATAACCTGCCTCGAACTGTGCCTGATCGACACCCTGCAGACCGGCTACGAAGGAAAGGAATCCGGTACCGAGACTCATCCAGAGGATAACCAACAGGATGACCGGCATCATGTATTCCGGGTCGGTCAGCCAGAGAATCGGCTCATTAATCAGATTCAGCTTCATCAGGAATGCGTTTACATAACCATACGCATCACCGGAGAACATGATTGCCCAAATCAGATATACCTGACCGGAAATCGTCGGTGCATAGAAAATCAATACCGCAAATGCTCTGATGTAACGCGGCAGCTCGTTGATAAACCAAGCAAACAGGAACGATGCCAGATAACCAATCGGACCGGTAATCGCCGCAATCAGGAAGGTGTTCGTAACAGAAGTCATAAATACGTCATCTGCCAGGAACAGATTGATATAGTTCTGGAGACCGATAAATTCCGGCTCCTCCAATACATTGTAGTATGTAAAGCTGTAGTAAATCGACATTACTACCGGTACGATATTAAACATGGTGAAAAGAACAGCGTACGGTAATAAGAACAGATAACAGCTCTTTGAGCGCTTTGCCTTATATAAAGCAATCGAGAAATTCTTCTTCTTTTTGTTGATATACTTCTTTAAAATCGACACTCTCTTTCCCCCTTTCTAGTTTTCCAAACCGAACTCTTTACGCTTCTTGTAGAGCTCTTCGTTGATGGTTCTTGCGTAATCAAGCAAGGTCTCACGCGGGTCATCATTCTGGGTAACTACCTTACGAATCGCATTTACGATATGTCTGGTCGTATAGTAGCTTCCGGCAACCTCCGGTGTACCCTTGGTCCATGCCCACTGCTCCTTCAGTACTGCCATCTCGCTGCTGCTCCATGCCAGACCCTCAAAGGCTTTCACGTTTGCGGTTGCATATCTTGCAGAAGCACCCATAACGCTCTCAAGCTCTCTACCAAAACGAATCTGGGTTTCCGAATCGGACCACCACTTCATAAATTCCCATGCAAGCTCCTTGTTGTTCGAATTCTGAAGCATCATCGAACAGGTACCCCAGGAATTACCGGAGCGGTCAATCGAACCATCCTCTTTCTCGGTACCCGGCAACAATGTGAAATCCCACAAACCACGAATCTCCGGTGCGAATACTACCAGTGTGTTGTACATCGCATAAGAGCTGATACCTAACGGCATTTCACCCGAACGGAAACGGTTTACGAAATTGTACTGTGTCGGCAGCTTGTAGTGAGTGAAGAAACGAGTATGCATCTCAAATGCTGCTACGCCGGCTTCTTCGTCGATAATTGTCGTCTTGCCGTTTTCACTGTACAGTGTTCCGCCGTTCTGATACAGAATATCCTGGAAATTCGTCAAATCCGGTGCCACGGTGCTGTTGTATACACTCGGAATGGCTACCGTCATGTTGTTCTGCTGAATAATCGGCATGATGTTAATCAAATCCTGCCATGTCTGCGGAATCTCTAAGCCAAGCTCCTCCATGATATCCTTACGATAGAAGAGTACATTGTAGTTCTGTGTCTCCGGAATCGCATACACACCACCGTTGAACTTGTATGCTTCATAAGCACTTTCGTAGTAATCACCAAGCACCTCATCCAAATCCTCGAACTGTGTCAAATCCACCGATGCATTACGCAATGCATAGTTGACCGGCTCACCCTGTCCTACGGATAATGCCACATCCGGACCGGTGCCTGCTACCGTCGCCGGAAGCAGTGTCGCTGCATCTACCAGCTTTACATTGACGCTGATACCGGTCTGCGGAGTAAAGGTATCGTCAATCATTGTCTTTAAAATCGTACTCTGGTCACGACCGGAAAGCATCCATACCGTCAATGCCTCGTCCTCGTCGTATACATTACCCAAGGAATTGTAATCCTCGGTAAAAGAAGAAATGAAGGAACGCAGCTCATGTCCTGCCTTCATAAAGAAGGTTTCCTTGCTCTCTTCTACTTCCTTGCCCGCTGCACTCACTACGATGTAGTCGATATCCAGCGGAGCCTCACTCAGTGTCAGAATCGAAGTACCGAGCGAGCTGACATTGTTCTTAAAGTTTTCCATCGTTGCCGGAATCTTCTCCGGATTCTTTACAAATCGCTCCAGCTGTACTGCCAGCGTCTGTGCTGCTGCAATCTGGGAAGCCTTCTGTCCGGAGTAAGCTACTACCTCATCCACGATGCGGTACAAACGCTTGCTCTCCAGATTCATTGCTGCAATTACCTCCGGATAAATCGTTGCAATCTGATAATCACGGAACTCATCCGGGTCGGTACCGGTCAGTACGAGAATCTTACGATACATTGCATTCAGACGGAATACACTGTCCTCTAATTCATTCAAAATACCACCAAGCTCACCCAGTGTTACCTCAAGGCGAATCTTATGTGTACCGGCAGTCAGTGCAAACTGGTACGGAGTACCATTCTCGTCTGACAGCGTCATCACATCCCATGCATTGTTATACTGGAATGCAATCGCAGATACTTCTTTAAATGGAATTTCGCCGTCAATGTAAAGCGCACGGTTCGATACGAAGCCTCGCTGATAGTTCTGACGTCCCTTGATGGACAGCTCATACATACCATCCTCCGGAACCGTAATCTCCCATTCAATCCACTGTCCGGATACCTTCCACGCCTGACCGCCAATCATATTCAGCTTAATCTTTGCTGCGCTGTACGGCTCTGTGGTCGAGGAAGAACGGTCATAGGTTGCATACAGAGAAGGTGACGAACGCACGATAGAAGCCTCGCCCTGTACCTTCTTCTGATATTCCTTGTCTGTATTCTGGAAGCTTGCAGTATCCACGGAAGCCAGATACTCTTCATAGCTCTTCTGCTCCTCTACGCTGCATACCACCAGCTTACGAATTGCCATCGGTTCATTTACACAATCTAACGTAATCGTATTCTGTCCTGCTTCAAAATAATACTGATACGGCTCCGTATAATAGCCCATATAATCCTTAAAGTAAGCACTCTGCCACTCTGCAAGCTCTACCTGCGTCGGACGGATTTCGTTGCCCTGATTATCCATGGTAACTGCATTCTTGTCGCCCCATACGCGGGAGAATGCCAGCGCATCCGAGCCGGTAAACGGAAGCTCACCGTTAATCAGGAAGCTTCTCTCAATCTCTACTCCACGGGAGTCCATCGGATAATACTCAATGTACATATTGTACATACCGGTTTCCGGAATGTTGATATTCCAGCTGACCATGCTCTCATCCTCGGTAATGAGAACCTTCTCTTCTCCCTCGTAGTTATTTTCTACCCGGACCTTTGTAGCATCCGTATAATCGAATAACGGTACCTCTACCTCTGCATCCGGCTTAGCTGCATTGGCGTAAGTCTGCAAATACTTCGTATAAGTACCTTCTCGGCTTACTCCTTCCACATCGCTGTCCAGATCATATCCGGCATACTTCTCATGGTAATCATCTGTCTGATTCATTTTGCGATAAATCACAAAAGCCGCAATTATTGCTATGACGATGACTGAAATCAGGATAATTTTTTTCTTTTTCCCAGGCATATCCTTATCCCCTCTCCTTTTTTTCAGGTTGTTGTGCATTTTGTACAGTTTCCAATACGATTACACTTCATTTTTTTGCTTTCTGATACTAGAATACCATTTCTAGCCCTATTCTTGCCTATCAATTCTTGCTTTTTTCATTTCACTACTTGCTATAAATTGCTCTTTTTAATCCACAATCACAAATTTTACAGCATCCTCTTTACTTTTTTTCAAAGCTGTATTACAATGAAACCGTACTTTTTACCGTAATTTTGTGCATTCGAATCTGAAATATGACCGTTTTTTTGTTTAGTTTTACCTTTTTTGTTCAAAAACCATTTTCGCAATATTTGAAATATTTCATTCAAAAACTGCGCATAATTTGCGATTTAAACGAAAGGAGTGCCTCTATGCAACCGGAATTAAATGGTGTATTTGAAAAAGTAAGCTTTACGAATAATTCTTCCATCCTGCTTCACGTCAACCGTGAGTATGAGGATTATCCGATTCACTGGCATTCTGCGATTGAAATTATCATGCCTTTAGAAAACAGCTATTCCGTAACCATGAACAAGACGCAGTATTCCTTAAAGGAAGGGGATATTCTTATCATTCCTCCGGGAGAGCTGCATGAGCTGTACGCACCTCCGACCGGCACCCGTATCATCTTTATGTTTGATTTTACGCTGGTCAGCAGTCTGAAGGGCTTTTCGAGCATCCTGCCGGTTATTACACAGCCGCGTCTGATTACAAAGGAAAATTCGCCGGACATTTATGAAGAAGAACGCAAGCTCCTCCTCGGCATCAAGGATGAATACCGAAACAGCAATACCCTCTGGGAGGCTTCGATTTATTCGATGATTATCCAGATGTTTGTGCTGATTGGCCGAAATCACATTGATTCCGGCGGTCTGTTCCCGGATGTTCGCGCGAATAAGCAAAAAGAATACATAGAGAAATTCAATAAGATTTTCGAATACATCGACAAGAATTATACCGAGGATATTTCACTCGAAACGGTAGCCGATGTCGCAGGCTTCAGCAAGTTCCACTTCTCCCGCCTGTTTAAGCAGTTTACCGATACGTCATTCTATGATTATTTGAACATGCGCCGAATTAAAGCCGCAGAGAATCTGCTGCTCGACCCATCCCTGCCGATTACTGAGATTGCCTTGCAGTCCGGTTTTTCAAGCATTTCCACCTTCAACCGGGTATTTAAAGCATTCAAAAAATGTACCCCTTCGGAGTTTAAGGATTTGTACCGCAGTCGAAACCGCGGCACAAGTGTATAAGGTTACATAAAGAAGAATATAAGCAATCATCACAAAAACCGCTCCGGACAGGGGGCTCTTCCTTTCGAAGACACCACCCTGTCCGGAGCGGTTTACTGTAGGATTGATTCAGCAGAATCTTTCTTACCATCTTACCTTCCAGCGCTCCGTCAGACTTTCCGGGGTATCCGCACTTTCTGCAAGTGCCTTTTTCCGATTTTCCTTCCGGCAAAGATGCAGCAGATGTTCTTCAAACAACGCTTCATCCGTCGGAATTTCTGCCCAGTTATCTGTCCATGACGAAATATATGCCGCGTTCGAAATCGAAAGAGAATGAATTCCCTCGCATCCCTCTGCAATCAGCTCTGCACCATCCAATATCGCCTCCGCAAAGTTTTCAAGCACGATTGGATGTCCGTCCGGCGCTTCCTCCGCATATTCTTCATACTCCGTTTCCGGTGTAGCAAAGCCTTCCTTCGCTGTAAAACAGTATTCCCGCTCCGGCACCTTAAGCTTCCACCATTTCAGCTTGCCATTTTCTAACACCAGCTTACCCTTATCTCCTGAAATTTCAAGACGGTTTGTTCCCGGAGTCTCACCTGTGGTTGAAATAAATACCGCAGTCGCCCCACTCTCGTATTCACCATAAATCGTAACATCGTCCTCTACATCAATGTTGTGATATTTGCCAAAGCTGCAAAAAGCACGTATTTTTTTCGGCATACCAAAAATCCATTGCCACAGGTCAAGATTATGAGGTGCCTGATTTAACAATACTCCGCCGCCCTCTCCGTTCCAGGTGGCGCGCCAGCTTCCGGAATCATAATACGCCTGTGTACGATACCAGTTTGTCACAATCCACACTAGACGCTTTAACTCACCCAACGCACCACTCTGAACGATTTCACGCGCCTTCATAAATAGCGGATTGGTTCGCTGATTGAACATGATTCCAAACTTCACACCTGCTTTTTCTGCCGCCTCATTCATCTCACGTACCTGTCTGGCGTACACACCAGCAGGCTTTTCTATCATTACATGAATTCCCCTCTTAAAACACTCAATTGCATATACCGGATGGTCATAGTGCGGAACTGCAATCAGTGCCGCGTCAATCAGACCACTATCCAGCATTTCCAGCGTATCCGCAAAGCACGCAACCGACGGACTCTTTTGCTTTGCCCGCTCTAATTTCTCCGGATCAATATCCGCCAACGCAGTCACTTCAATTTTCGGACACTTGCCATCAAGGACATCCTGAAAATGTCCGCTGCCCATATTTCCCACACCGATAATTCCAAGTCTTATCTTCTCCATAGTTACCTCCCTTTCTGCCTAACCGATGATTTCCTTCAGCGCATTTACCGCAGCATCAAATGCCGCACGCGATGACGGATAACGATACGGACCAATTGCACTTTTTTCCTCTGCTTCCAGCTTTTCCAAGCCTTCAAACACCGACAAATGCGGCTCCAGCGTCAACACTTCTCCCTTGTATTGCTCCAGCAGGTAAGGAATATTACCGATTCCCTTTCCTGCAGGTACCACAAAGCCATCTGCCAGTGCATCCTTGATATGCATATATTCCACATATGGATGCAACAGCTCCCATGCCTCCTTCGTATCCTGTCCGCACTGAATAAAATTCGCCGGGTCAAATACTGCCTTTATCTCCGGAAATTCTTTGTGAATCTCCAAACAACGTGTTGCAATATCACCGTAAATGCCCTTTTCGTTCTCATGGCAAAGAAGTATTCCGCTTCCCTTCGCTGCTGCCTGAAATTTATCCAGACGCGCCATTACCTCATCCGTATAACTCTCCGCAGCTTCCTTTGGTACATAAAAGCTAAATAACCGAATATGCTTCGTTCCCAAAATCTCTGCTGTCTCCAGTCCCCTCTTAAACTTTTCTAAATGAGGTTCAAAATTATCCGCAATCCCCATTTTTCCATACGGTGAGCCCAGCGACCACACTGCCTTTCCCGCATCCTCTAACTGCTTGCGAACCTCCTTCGCTTTTTCCTTTGAAATATCTGCAATATTTTCTCCGTCTACATTACGTATTTCCAGATAATCAATCCCATTCTCCTGCATTGCCGTAATCTGATTTACAATTCTTCCATCTGCTTCATCTGCAAATGCTGCCAGCTTAAATCCCATATTTACACCCTCCTTAAAATCTGTGGATTCGACAAATGCGAATTTTCAAGAGTTTCGCATTTGTCGAATCTGCATATATTCAAATATTGTTCTCTGACTATATTATAGACGGTGCGAATTTACATTACTATTGTTAATTTAAGCATTATATATTGCAAATTCGCGCATTTAATCATATAATCAATGTAGCAAAGCTCTTGAGTTTCCGCATTTTTTATTTGCAACAGACAAGCGAGTGTAAAACTCGTCAGAAGATATATTACCATCAGACAAGTTAATCAAAACCAAAGCAGGTACTTGAGACCCGCCGGTACTTAGACGCTGTATTTTAGCGTCTTATGTACCGCTGCGAGTGTCGAAGTAGCGAGAGCGTGCCTGCGTGCGTTTTGGATTAAGCTTGTCTGATGGTAGGAAAAATGGCATTTTACACTCGTTTGTCTACAGTAAATAAAAATGTGGAAACTCAAGAGCAAGGTGATATAGAATCGATTTGAAATGAGGTTACCTATGAATTGGTTAGAGGAATATAACACAAAGGAGCTTTACATCCGTCACGCCATTGACCCGCACCCGGATGATAAATACTTTTTGATGCATGTGCATGAGCGTTACGAAATCTATTACTTTCTTTCCGGAGATGCCGAATATCTCGTTGAAGGCTCAAGATACCCGCTCAAGCCCGGCAGTCTGCTGATTATGCGTCCTGCCGAGTCACATAAGGCAAAAATCAAAAATAACAAGTCCTACGAGCGCTTTGCTATCAATTTTTCACTTCCGGCAGTGGAATGTATCGACCCCAAGCATCAGCTGCTCGCTCCCTTTGATAACCGTCCTCTCGGACGTGGTAATCTGTACACAGAAGCGGAATTCGAGGGGATATCCGTAAAACGAATGTTTGAAAAAATGTGCAGCCAACAACAAGACACCGGCAAGCAGGAGCTTAAAATCCTCACATATTTATTTCCTCTGCTCGATATGATAAACGAAGCCTATCAAGCACGCGGCGCGGCTGAATATCAGCCTCCGCAAAGCATTTCCGAACAAATCGTAACCTATGTGAATCTACATTTATTTGAGGAATTATCCATTCCTCTGCTTGCGGAGCATTTTTTCCTGAGTACTTCGCAATTTGGCCGGATTTTTAAGCAGGCAACCGGAGCCGCCCCGTGGGAATACATCACAATCAAGCGGTTAACCGCTGCCAAAGAAAAAATCCGCAGCGGAAGTACAGTGCAAAATGCCTGTACCGGCTGCGGATTCGGGGATTATTCTACTTTTTACCGGGCATATGTGAAGCAGTTCGGATGCGCGCCGAAGGAAGATGCTTAACAAGAAAAATCAAGCAACGAGCTAATTTGCAGCTCTTACTTGATTTTTCTCAAATACCATGATAGAATTCCATCATTTTAAAGCTGCTTTAAAATTTTTATCGTACTTTCCGGAACCAATGCTTGTAATTCGCTCCATTTTCCTTCTTTAAGCAATCTTCTTACTTTCGTTGCACTAATGTATTCGTCACCTGCTTTTAAACGTTCTATACATTGGAACGTAATATTGTACTGTTTCAACATAAAACTCATAGATGCATTATACTGCCTCGTTACTTTATCAAACGGCTCACTACCAGCAAAACGTGTTTTTATATTTAATACAGGTGCAATATATGTACCAAAAATAGCAAGATCCTCTGCTGCATCGATAACAATATCCTGATTCTCTTCCTTTTGAAAATATTCTGGAAAAGTCAATGCAGAAATCATAAAATTCCCGCTTGGTAACACCGTAACATTAGAAAGATGCTTTATTCCGTCCTGTACCATTTTAAATCGATCCTTGAAGCAAAAAAAGGAAAGGTCTTCTTCAACAACAAAAACAAACAAATGCTCTACTCTCGCTGCTGCTTCTTGTATAAGAAATAAATGGCCGTTTGTAAAAGGATTGCAGTTCATAACAATGGCACCATTTTCCGTTGTTAATGGTATAAACTTTTGTAAATACACTAAATAGTTTTGCAAATCTTCATTTTGCCACAAACTCATTGATACATTATTTTTATTCTTATGCTTCTTTTTATTTTTTGCTGGTAATGAATATTGCGCCAATATTGGTAAAAGCTTTTCAAAAAGTCGCTCTGCAATTTTGCGATTTCCCACATGATTAAGGTGGACTGTAGAATTCAAGAACCACCATTCCTTGATTTTCCCATTTGAGAAAATCTCGCTACAGTCAAGATAGTATTCTTTTTGTATTTTCTTTATGAGGTATTCTAACCGCGTATGATAAAGAAATAAAATAACAATTTCACCCGAAGAAATCGGGGTATTTAAGATATATTTTAAGTCGTTCTGAATCCCTTTATATCCTCTTGCACCACCCGTACCCTGATTAAAAACGCTGAAATGTGCAAGCTGGTTTTGATTGCACAATTCCTGCACATAATTTGGGATTGTATCTTCATCTGCCACACCATAACCGCGCACTATACAGGAGCCAAACATACGAATGATTTGTTTTCCTGTCCCAACATTTTCCGGAGTATAGCGAATGCCGTTTTTTACATGATAATAAGGATTGTCGCAATCCGCCGGAACAATGTATTCTGTTCCATCTGCAGCAAATGTTGAAATCAGCTTTGTTCCACGATAGCGATTTTCAGCAAATGCCAATCCTCTCGGATTACCGTCATAAACCATTTGCAAATATTTAGTATCATTTAGCAATTCCGAAGTCGTAAGTTGTTTCTCTAATATTTTTACTTGTTCCTCTGTCAAACAGTTTAATTTCTTTTTTTCAGGTGCTTCTGCAATATAAAGCAATGCGCTATTCTGTTTGCAATAACGACGAACGAAACGGAAATATTTATACGTCAATGATGCTTGCCAAAAAGAGCACCACTTACCAGAACCATTTATCTTTTGTTCAAGTTTCTGATATATCGATAATGGGAATACGGAAAATATTATAATACCCTGATTAATCATCCTCTCCAAGAGGTCAAATAAACGTCTACGCATCTTTTTTCCTTTTTTTCATTTAGTATATCACACCACAAGAAATTCTTAAACAGACTTATTAAAAAATGTCCCAAAAGAAGGATGTTCTTTCAGGACATTGCAAAACACGTTAACTTTAGTTATCCTCTTCCACCGGCTTCACACAGCTTGCTGCAAGCTTTTCATCCGCAACATCAATCACAATCGTATCGCCCATGCTTACCTGATCTGCAAGAATCAGCTTTGCACTAAGCGTCTCTACATGCTTCTGCAAATATCTGCGAAGCGGACGCGCACCGTATACCGGGTCGTAAGCATGCTCGATGATAAAGCTCTTTGCAACGTCCGTCAGGCGAATCTTAATCTGACGGTCCTCCAGACGCTCATTGATATCCTTCATCATCAAATCCAGGATGCCGCCGATGTTCTCTGCGGTCAGAGGCTTGAACAGAATGATTTCATCGAGACGATTTAAAAACTCCGGACGGAAGTGTCCGCGAAGCTCATCCATAACACAATCTTCACATGCCTGACTAATCTCACCCTCCGGTGTGATGCCCTCCAAAAGATGCGCAGAACCGATATTGGAGGTCATAATCAGAATGGTGTTCTTAAAGTCAACCGTTCTGCCCTGCGAATCGGTTACACGACCATCATCCAGTACCTGCAATAATACATTGAATACATCCGGATGCGCTTTCTCAATCTCGTCGAAGAGTACAACGGAATACGGTTTTCTGCGAACTGCCTCGGTCAGCTGACCGCCCTCCTCATAGCCGACATATCCCGGAGGCGCTCCAATCAGACGGGACACGGAGTATTTCTCCATGTATTCACTCATATCAATACGCACCATATTCGCTTCGTTGTCAAACAGTGCCGCTGCCAGTGCCTTTGCCAGCTCGGTCTTACCGACACCGGTCGGTCCAAGGAACAGGAATGAGCCGATTGGCTTACCCGGGTCCTTGATGCCCGCCTTGGAACGCAAAATCGCATCCGATACGCGCGTCACACCGTCCTCCTGTCCGATGACTCTGCGGTGCAACTCCTCATCCAAATGCAGGGTCTTGTTCCGCTCACTCTCGGTCAGCTTCGCCACCGGCACACCCGTCCAGCGGGATACAATACGCGCAATCTCTTCCTCACTCACACTCTCATGCACCAGTGTATGCCCCTCGGACTTCACGCGTTCCTCCTCTGCCGCCAGCTGCTTTTGCACCTCCGGCAGACGACCGTATTTTAATTCTGCTGCCTTATTCAAGTCATACTCACGCTCTGCCACCTGAATCTGATTGTTCAACTCCTCCAATTCCTCACGCAGATGCTGTACACGCTCGACCGACGCCTTTTCGTTGTCCCACTTTGCCTTTTGATTCGCAAACAGCTCACGCTCTGCCGCCAGCTCCTTCTGCAAATCCTCCAAACGCTCCCGACTCAGGCGATCCTCCTCTTTCTTGAGCGCTGCCTCCTCAATCTCTAACTGCATGATATGTCTGCGCACATCATCAAGCTCTGTCGGCATCGAATCCAGCTCCGTCTTAATCAGCGCACAAGCCTCATCCACCAAATCAATCGCCTTGTCCGGCAGGAAACGGTCGGTAATATAACGGTTCGAAAGTGTTGCCGCTGACACCAGTGCTGCATCCATAATCTTAACACCATGGAATACTTCGTAGCGCTCCTTGATGCCTCGCAAAATCGAAATCGTATCCTCCACCGTCGGCTCATCCACCATAACCGGCTGGAAGCGGCGCTCCAGTGCTGCATCCTTCTCAATATACATGCGGTACTCATCCAATGTCGTTGCACCGATACAATGCAGCTCTCCGCGCGCCAACATCGGCTTGAGCAAATTGCCAGCATCCATCGCACCGTCCGTCTTGCCCGCACCTACAATCAAATGCAGCTCATCAATAAACAGGATAATCTGTCCGGCACTGTTTTTCACTTCATCCAGTACTGCCTTCAAACGCTCTTCGAACTCGCCGCGGTACTTTGCGCCTGCCACCACCGCACCCATGTCCAGTGCAAACAGCTTCTTTTCCTTCAATGCCTCCGGCACATCACCACGTACAATCCGCTGTGCCAGCCCTTCGACTGCTGCCGTCTTACCAACACCCGGCTCACCGATTAAAACCGGATTGTTCTTGGTCTTTCTCGAAAGGATACGAATTACATTTCGAATCTCCGAATCTCTGCCGATGACCGGATCGAGCTTCTGCGTTCTCGCACGCTCTACGAGGTCTGTTGCGTACTTCGCCAACGTATCATAGGTCGCCTCCGGATTGTCGCTGACCACCTTCTGATTGCCGCGCACCGTCGCCAGCGCCTGTAAAAACCGCTCTCTCGTAATACGGAAATTGGCAAGCAGCTCCTTCACATCCTTGTTTGCATTTTTTAACAGGCTCAAAAACAGATGCTCCACCGACACATACTCGTCGCCCATCTGCTGTGCTTCATTCTCCGCATAAATCAATACCTTATTCAAATCATTGCTGATGTATACCTGACCGCCCTGCACCTTCGGACGCTTCTTCAACAGTCCTTCTACCTGCGCCAAAAATACCGGTGTCTCCAGCTCCATCTTCGTAAATAGCTTCGGTAGCAGACCTTCCTCATCCTTTAACAGCGAGTAAAGCAAATGCTCATCCCGAATCTCCTGATGTCCGTAGTCATATGCCAGCTTCTCACAATCCTGCACTGCCTGCATCGACTTCTGTGTGAATTTATTGATATTCATATGCTCCGCCTCCTTTATCCCAGATGCCGCCAGCGGTATGCTCGCGGTATTATCTTCTTTGTTCTATAGCAACTATAACATATAAAACACTGAATTGCAATTGTTATTTTGCACAAAGTTTCTTTCTCTTATACGATAAATGTTTAGGCGGCAACGATGCTTCGCTGCCGCCCGCTTAGGAGAAACTACTATTCTAATATCGTAAAAATCTGTGCAATCGGGGAATCCTCCGGTAAAATCAGGGTCTTGTTTCCGCCCTGCATCATTACCTTTGCAGCATCCAGCGAACGTACAAATGCATAGAACTCACTTCTGCCTGCATCCGCATATGCATCTGCAATAATCTTCATGTATTCTGCCTCACCGGCTGCCACAGTCTTTTCCGCCTCAGCCTCAGCCTCAGATAACATAATGGCAATCTCATTGTCGGTTGCGTTACGAATCTTCTTTGCCTCCGACTCACCCTCTGCCGTATAAGTAGCAGCAATATTATTTCTCTCCGAAATCATACGCTCATATACTGCATTCTTATTGTCGTTTGGCAAATCCAGATGCTTTGTTTCTACACTAACCAGCTCAATACCGTAACGAGTCATTGCATCACCGATATTGTCCTTGATTGCCTGATCCAGCTCACCATCACGGCCGCTGATGACATCGGTCTGATTCATACTACTGATAACATTCTTTACCGAGTTGTATACCGTAGTATTCAAACGGCTCTCTGCCTCAATTCTCGAATTCAGCGTCTGTACATACAGCTTCGGGTCTACAATTCTCCAAAGCACATAACAGTCTGCTACCATGGTCTTCTTATCCAGCGTAATAACATCCGAAGCCTTCAGGTCATAAATCAGTACTTCCTTCTCCAGCTTTACCTCAGACTCAATAAAAGGAATCTTGAAGGTCAGACCCGGTTCGCTGACAATTCTCTCGACACCGCCAAAACGCTTAATTAACGTATATTCATTCTCTGCTGTAACTACGCAGCAGGCATTGCTGAGAATCAGCACCACAATCGCAATTACCAGCGCTGCAATCCAGCCTCCGATGCGCGGCTGGGAAATCCGCTCGATGTTGTCATTTTTCTTTCCCTTCTTGCCGCCGTTATTTAAATTATTATTCTGTGTATAACTATATCTGTATTGTGAATCCTCCATTACTCAGCCCCTCCTTAATTTGTCGTTCCGGTAAAGGAATCCAGTGGTAAAATCGTATCAATCTCCTGCTCCGTACCATTGATGATTAACTTCATATCCGGCAGCACCTCTTCCATGGTTTCGAAGAACATACGCTGCTTTGTAATCATCGGGTTCTTTATGTACTCCTCATACATCGCATTAAATCTCGCTACCTGACCTTCTGCCTCGTTGATACGAGCCTGCTTGGTTGCCTCTGCCTTTTTGGAAATCTGATCTACGTCTGCCTCCGCTGCCGGCAGCGCCTCGTTGCGGTACTTGTTTGCATTGTTGATGGCCGTTTCCTTCTCCTGCTTTGCAGTTTCTACTGCCTTAAATGCTTCCATAACCGCTTCGGTCGGTGGCTCTGCATCCTGAATTGTAATATTGACTAACTGAATACCAATGTTATTTTCTTCTAACTTTGCTACAATCTTATCACGAATTACTGCCTGAATTTCATTCTTGCCGCTGGTAATCACACTGTCTACCTCATAATTACCTACCGTAGAACGAATACAGCTCTGTGCGATATTCTTCAAAATCTCTACCGGCTTCTCCGAAGCATACAATACGGTAATCGGATCATTTACCTTATACTCTACGAAGAAATCTACATTTACAAAATTGTAATCCGAGGTAATCATCAGCGCCTCATCCGGAATGGATACGCTGGTCGCCTGATCATAACCAATCGCAAAGCCCTTGATGGTCGTATCCACCATCGTTACCTTCTGTACAAACGGAATCTTGAAATGAAGTCCCGGTTCGCTCACACAGCTAGGCTTTCCGAAGGTTGTTACCACCGCCTGCTCCTGCTCGCCAATCGTATAAAATGCCTGGCTGCCAACGATAATTACCAGCAACGCAATAATCACGATTTTCGCAATTTTAAAAATCTTTGCTGTATCTGTGTACATATTCTCCTCTTTCTGCGCCACTTTTTATTTGTTAATTCGTGATTGCGACGCCGACACGAATTACTTGTTGTTATATACTTTAACACACGTTTTCTAAAAATCTCTTAATGAAAGATTAAAATTTTCTGAAAAATATCCTCTACAGTCTCTGCGATTGCATCCGCACCCGCTTCGGTAAGCTCTGCCCGGTCACCATAGCCGTACAATACACCCAAACTCTTTAAGCCGGTCTGCTTCGCCCCCAGAATATCATATTTGCGGTCACCTATCATCAGCACCTCACTGCGGTCGGTTACTTTTAACCCCTCCAAAACATATTCGATAACATCTGCTTTCTTCGCCCGACTCAAATCCAATGAAGCACCACCGATAAACGTAAAATACTCTGCCAACTCAAAATGCTCCATAATCGTCTGCGCCATATTCTGCGGCTTTGAGGTCGCCAACGCCAGCACATAGCCTGCCTCCTTCAGCTTTGCCAACAGCTCTGTAATACCCGGATAGCACTCATTCTCTGCCCAGCCAATCGGCACATAACGCTCCCGGTATTTCGCCGTCGCGCGCTCCGCCTGCTCCTTTGTAAATCCATAGCCCTGCATAAAGCTCTCCATCAATGGTGGTCCGATTACCCAAGTCAGCTCATCCAAATTCTCCTCATGAATTCCAAACTCCTCCAACGCATACTGAAAACAGCGCGTAATTCCCTCCTTCGGGTCGGTAAGTGTACCATCCAAGTCAAACAACAAATATTTCATCCTCTTCCTCCGTTCCTTCCTCTGCTATTTCCTGCTTCTATACAAGATACTATATTTTCTCTTGTATCGTCAACCTTTTCTCTACGCTCTTTGTGTTACAAAACTTTCTATAAACATTGCGAAAATCTTTGGAAAATACAGAATCCAGCAAGCAATTTCATTTACTTTTTAGTCGATATGTGTTAGAATTATCGAGAGGACTCGAACATAGGGGGATACCATGAAATCATTCTTTCGTAAAATGAAAACACAAAATATCATTCTTATATTAGGTATATTGATACCGTTTTTGATTATTGTTTTTTGCTATGCGCGCTACTCCACAGAGTTAAATGATATCTTGGTAGGCGGCGGCCCTATCGCAACCCGGTTGCGCAACAATGCCACTACCTTCGCGCTGACTTCGATGATTATTTATATCATTCTCATGCTCTTTCTCATCTTACTGGAAATATTGCAGAATTATGAGAAGGACTGTCTGTACAACACCGTTTTAAATCTTCGTAACCGATATGACCTTGTCTTTCATGTCTTTTCTGATTCCCTGTGGGAATTTGACATCCGGGAAGACAGTCTGGTCAAGTCTAATCCGCTGAGATTCGGTCCTACAAACAATGATGTCGTACATGACTACCGCACCAAAGCACTGTCCTCCGCACAGCTTCATCCGGAGGACAGAGAAGCCTTTCTGCAATTTTATGACCACATGATTTCCCGCGATGATATTCCTCTCCACGCAGAGCTTCGTATCCGCAATGAGAACAATGAATATTACTGGTGCCGCATCATCGGTCAGAAAATATTTGATCAGGACGGCAATCCGATTTCTGTTATCGGTTCTACGACCGACATTTCCTCCGAGAAGCGTGCCGAAGAAGCCCGTCAGGAAATGGCCTATCAGGATACCCTGACACACCTGCCGAAATACGAGGGCTGTGAACAGCAGATTACCCAATATTTCAAGCAATTAGACTATGCTGCCATCTGTGCAATGTATCTGATTGATTTGGATGATTTCACAAAGATTACCCAGCAGTACGGACGTGTTTTCGGAGATGCCGTATTATTGGATTTTTCTGCACGGCTCCGCAAAAAGTTCCGTTCACAGGACATTTTAGGACGTATCGGCTATGATACCTTTTTGGTATTTGTCACCGATATCCGCTCCATGGCAGAAATCGAAGCCTGTGCAAACGACCTTTGCACCATGTTGCACGAGTTGTATTCCAGCGAAAGCTCTTCGATTGCCATTCGTGCCAGCGTCGGTGTTTCCGTGTTCCCGACCAACGGCAATCAGTTCAACGACTTGTATCAGCATGCTACACAGGCATTGTACCGTGCAAAGCATTTGGGCAAGGATCGCTATTACATTTTTGACAACGTTTTGGAAGAAACCTCTGCAGACGTACCGGATTTCCGGGATTTGTATACCAATACGACCGAATCCCTTTCTTATGCAGAGAATTCCCTGATTAATACCGGTATGATTACCAATGCAATCGAAATCCTGTTCAATGCCTACGACAATGATATGTCGATACAGATGCTGCTTTCCCTGATTGGTGCTTATTATAATCTGGACCGTCTCTGCATCTGGCAGAACAATCCTGTCACAAAAGCCGTTTCTGTCACACACGAATGGGTTTCCAACCCACGTTACCAATTAAGGGAGCATTTGCAGCAACTGACCGGCGAAGACCGCAACCGCTATGCTTATTACAAGAATTCCAAAAACGGTGTATACTATGCCGATAGTATTCTCCCGGATGAACAGACCGCTCTCCGTGATTTGGTTTTTCTTGATTCCCAGCCGCATGCACTATTTCAGTGCGGCATCAGCGAGCGCGGTAATGACCTTGGCAGTATTACTGCTACGATTTTCGACACTTCGCATACCTGGAGCAAGAGCGAGATTGACTCGCTGACCCTGATTTCCAAATTAATCGGAAGTCATATTGCACGTTCCCGCTCACTGCAGCACGCAGATTGGATTACCCGAACGGACCAGCTGACTCATGCCTACAATTTTAATCCGTTCTTGTCTGAAATAACAAAGCTGCACAAATCGCATCCGGAGCAGCCGCTTGCCATGCTTTATTCTGACGTATATCAGTTTAAGCTGCTCAACGAAAACCACGGTTATCAGGTCGGTGATTTTGTATTACAGAGCCTTGCAAATATTTTCCGCGAGGTTTGCCCGGACGGCATCCTCTGCCGTATCGCGGGTGACAAATTCGCTTTATGTATCCCGGATACCGGCGAAGAAGTACTTGCACAGACTGCAAAGCAACTGATTAGTCGCGCCAGACAGCTGCGTGGCAAGGCAGGCGAGGATTTCAAGCTTTCTCTTGCCATCGGTATTTATCAGATGAAGCACAATGACAGCTCTGTTATCGCCCTTGACCGTGCAAATATTGCACGCAAGAACGCGCAGGATGACAACCTTACCAAATTCGCATTTTATAATGACGATATGCAGGCATCTCTGCTGCGCCAGAAGAACATCGAGGACTCCATGGAGGATTCCCTATTAAGAAATGCTTTTCTGATTTATTTCCAGCCAAAGTTCAATATCGCCACCAATACGATTTGCGGTGCAGAGGCTTTGGTTCGCTGGCAGCACCCTACCTTGGGCTTCCTGCCGCCAAACATGTTTATTCCGTTGTTTGAATCCAACGGCTTTATCGTTGATTTGGACTATTACATGTTTGAACAGGTTTGCATCTACATGCGGGATTTGATTCGCCGCGGCAAGACTCCGTTCCCTATCTCTGTTAATTTTTCCAGAGAGCACTTTAAGGCAGATGGTTTGCCGGAGAAATTAAAGATGGCGGTCGAATTTTATCAGATTCCGCCGCATCTGATTGAAATCGAGATTACCGAGAGTGCATTCGGCGGAACCGACTATCATTTCTCGTATATTTTAGACCAGCTGCGTTCCCTGGGCTTTCGATTGGCAATGGATGATTTCGGCTCCGGCGTATCCTCCTTGAATCTGTTAAGCAGTATGCCGTTTACCGTCCTAAAGATTGACAAGGACTTTTTCCATTCCCGGACCACCACCGAGCGCGAGCGTATTGTCATCTCCAACATCATCCGCATGGCATCGGAGTTGCAAATGGAGGTTATCTGTGAAGGTGTAGAAACCAAGGAACAGGCACAATTTCTCCTTAGCATCGGCTGTAACATGGCACAGGGATACCTCTATTCCAAGCCAATTCCAAAGGAAGAGTTTGATGCGACCTACTTTGCATAAAATCCTTTGGGCAACGAGCAAACACTTACTAAGCAACGATTTTCTTTCAATCAAAAACCGCTGAAGTATTTCATGGCTTCAGCGGTTTTTATATTCTTTCATTCTGTCATTCACTTATCCGATATCCGGCTCATCCATCAGCGTCACATACTCTGCCGCCTTACCCTCCGTCTCGAACACAATAATTTCATTGATGCCCTGACGAAGCAATGGTCCCGGTATGTACAGTCTCTTCTGCGGTCCAATCTCCCAGAAACGACCAATATTGGTGCCATTGACAATCACACAGCCCTTACCGAACCCGGTCAAATCAAGGAAGGTATCTCCGATACTTTCTGCCGCAAACTCAAAGCGATAAAATGCCGGAGTTCCTTCTGCGTATTCCTTCTCAAAATCCACCCGGTCAGTATTATCCAACGGCAGCGGATACTGCTTCCAGTAAAAATGCTGATGTCCGTTGATTACAACCGTATCCTTGATACCCTTATGCTGCTTCTCTAACATCGGTCCGAAATTTACACGTCCCATGTTCTCCATCAGAATCTCCAGCTTCTTTCCCTCCGCCGGAGTCTCTAACACCTTCTCACCCAACAGCTCTCTATCGTACAAGGTCGCAATCTCCTTGCCGTCCAGCGCAATCTTCGCCCGGTCATTGGCACCATACAGACGTATCTTTTCGACACTAAGCTCCTTTTTCAGCTCTGACTGATACAGAGTGTAACCATAACCCTGTCCCAGCTGCTCCATTGACATTGGCGATACACTTTCCACCGGTGTCGAAATATCCTCCAGTACCGAAGACAGACTGACCTTTCCGGTCAACGCCGCCTTACCGTATGCCTTCTTCTCAATCTTTGTCGAAAGCTCGACCTCCGGTATCTTCGTAAACTTCGAAATCACCTCGCGGAATCGCTCGTATTTCTCCGTCGTATCGCCCCACTCGGTCAATACTGCATCGTAATCGTAGGAGGTAACATCCGGCGTCAGCACATCGTAATAATTCGAGCCATTCATGAAGCCGAAATTCGTGCCGCCCTCAAACATGTAGATATTTACGCTGCCACGCTCCAAAATCTCCTGCAGATTCTGCGCATGTCCCTTCGCATCTGCCGTATGATGCTCGCCACAGCCCCAGGAATCAAACCAGCCTACCCAGAACTCCATACACATCAGCGGCTTATCACCAATAAACTTCTTTAATTGTCCAAACTGCTCCTCTGCCTTCGAACCAAAATTACCTGTCGTCAACACGCCATCCACCGAACCACAGCGGAGTGCATCTCCCCACGGACCGTCCGATACCACATACGGTACTTCCACGCCAAGTCTTGTCATCAGGTCGCGCATCCAGCACAAATAAGTGGTATCATCTCCATAATAGCCGTATTCGTTTTCAATCTGGAACAAAATTACCGGACCGCCCTTGGTAATCTGCATCGGTGTCAGAAGCTCAAACAGCTTCTCGTAATATTCCTCTACATGCTTCAAATACGGTGCATAGCTGCAACGCAGGCGCATACCGTCCTCTGCCAGCAGCCATGCCGGCAATCCGCCAAATTCCCATTCTGCGCAAATATATGGGGACGGGCGGAGAATCACATATAGCTCAAGCTCTGCTGCCAACGCTACAAACTGCTTGATATCCAGAATGCCGCTAAAATCAAACTCGCCCTTCTTTTTCTCATGTAAATTCCACGGTATGTAAGTCTCTACCGTGTTGCAGCCCATCGCCTTTAACTTCTCCAGACGATCCCGCCAGTATTCCGGAACCACTCGAAAGTAATGAATACTTCCGGAAATAATCTTAAATCGTTCTCCATTCAGATAAAAATCATCCTTTATTTCAAAAGAGCCCATCGTTTCCTCACTTTCCGGCCACAGCATTTTCCGGACTTATTTCGCATCTCCGTATTTGCCGCAGCTGTTTCTTTCTTTAAACTCTGTATCAAGATATACCTTCTTCGAATATTCTCTCTGTGTCCGAACCTTATCTAACACCAAATCCAACGCGGAGTGTCCGAGATTCGTCGTCGGAATCCGCACCGTTGCCAGTGACGGCACCATATACTTTGCATTCGGCTGGTCATTAAAACCCACCACACTGATATCCTCCGGAATCCGCATTCCGCATTCCGCAATGGCGCGGTACGCACCGATTGCCATGGAATCATTTCCTGCCACAATAACGCTCGGTATATTCTCTCCCCGCAATACCTCCAAGGTTACCTTGTATCCTGCACGAAACGAAAATTCCCTTACGTCGTATATGTATGCTTCATCATAAATGCCCTTTTCCTGCATTACTTCAACATAAGCAATATCACGCTGGTCTACAAACTCGCGCTCCTTCTGCTGTTTTAGGGTAAGACCGCCTAAATAGCCGATTTTTCGATGCCCCAATTCATACAATCTGTTTAAAACTTCCTTCATAACCTTTCCAAGGTCTACACCCACATAATCATAACCCGGCTGCATGAAGCTATTGTCTACAATCACTACCGCTTCATTATACAGTTTGATTTTTTCTAATTCTTCCTTCGGAAGGCGTCCCAATACAATGACGCCCTCCTGACTTTTCAAGCTTTCATCAATGTCACTCAGATTGCAGGTACGAATCGCCAGACCATATTCCTCTGCCTTGCGCTCAATCGCAATCCGAATCGACAAATAATACGGATCGTCCAACTCCATCTCCGGTGGCAGCCAGCTGAATACCGCAATCGCCTTTTTCTCCTGCACTGCATTGGCGCCTCGTTTGTTTCTCGGCACATAGTCTAACTCCTCTGCAATGCGAAACACGTTGAGTCTCGTTTCGTCCGTTACATTCAAAGTTGGGTCCATATTAAGCACTCTGGATACCGTTGCCGGTGAAACCCCTGCTTTTGCTGCTATATCTCGTACTGTTGCCATACCAACCTCTTTCCGCTTTTCTTTCAAAGCATTTTTCTGTTCTGCAGCTTACGAAACCTCTGCCGGATTACTTTCCGGTCAAAATCAAAGTTGTAATCGATTCCGCTTCCACTGTGATTACCGTATCCGATGCATACGCACCTTCCTGTACTACCTCAAGACTACGCTCCTCTGAAGTAGTTACAATCTGATAATTACAATATTTTTCGGGATTTGTCAACCCAAGTCGGAAATTCTTTTCGCCTTCGCGGTTGATAAATACAAATACCATCTCTTCCTGTCCATTTTCATTTACTCCGGTAAAGCATAAGGTATTCATTTTATAAATGTCGCTGTAAGAATGCGATACCTCTACTCTCGTATAGCCCGGTCTCACATATTTGGTCAGATTTCCGTATGCCCACAAACGCTTTGCATCTCTGCACGCCTTTTTGTCCTTGTTGACATAAATCAGACCGTCCCGATAATCGCCCGGTGCTACTGCAACCCAGCACTGCCAGGATACGACATCCAGAATCGTCAAATCCTCGTAAATCTCATCCAGCATATTAAACGCCGAGTCCATCGTATAATCCTTACCGTTTACCATCTCACACCATTCGCTGGCACGAAGCTTGAGCTCCGGATAATTTTCATCCTTCCACTTCCGGTACTTCGTCTTTGCATTAGCATCACTCCAGTAGGAATGATTATCCAAGCAGGTAAAGTACGCACCAAGAACCTCATCCTCCATGATGGCTTTATTGTATTCGATGGTTCTTCCGCCCCATTCGCCGCTTTCCGGACCACTGATTTCTACACCGGCTAATGCCTCACGCTCTGCGATTTTCTCTACGAACACACGAAGCAGTGCTACGACCTCATTCGGCTCGTAATGGCAGCCCTCCTGACCTTCCAGCCAGTCCCACTGCGGCTCATTGATTGGAGAAATATATTTTACCGGAATGCCCTCCGATATGAAATGCTCCGCCACATCAAAGCAGTAATCTGCAAATGCCTCATAGTTTTCCGGTGCCAGATTCGGCACATTCTTATCCGACATCTGCGCCTTACCATTGACCGTCAGGCTTTCCAACGGACTGTTGCAGAACAAGATAATTTCCTCTGCACCAAGCTCCACTACCTTTTTCAAAAACCATACAGCCTCTTCGTCTCTGGTAAAATCATACTCACCATTCGGCTTCAAAAAGCATTCTGCACGTCTGGCTTCATCCCAGTAAATACCGTTGTTGCTGTGTGCAGAGCCTGCGCCAAGATTATAACGGTAACAGGTCAGCCCGATGCCGCTTTCCTCCGAGTACAGCCATCTGGCTATCTTATCCCGGACTGCTTCGGTATCGTCCCCGTATGGCTGATCCCAACCGCCTACATACTGTGACCACCATGCACCACTTGCGCCAAAGCTCTCCATGGTCTGATAAGTCTTGGTCTCATCTGCCTTCACAAGTGAATAGACCTTCTCGTCCTTTTCCGGCTGTGCCTCCGGTGTCACACTCGGTGTCACCTCAGGCGTAGCTTCCGGTGTCACATCCTCTGTTGCCTGTACGTCTGTATCCATATTCTGCTCTCCTACCTGATTCGATGCACAACCGGTCAGCGCCAGCCCAAGTGCCGTAACCAGTCCTACAAACTTCCGCTTCATATACTTCCTCCACTATCCTACGATACCTGAATTCTCCAAATTTTCTACCAGCCAGTGCTGTGCAATAAAATACACAATCAACAGCGGTATCAGATAAATCAGAATCGAAGCCTGCTTTACCGCATCAAACGAGAAATCGTTTACCAGCGGCAGCTTATACCATACCTTCAATGCATTCAACGTATATTCCTTGTTTGCACTGTCGAACACCGTCTGTAAGATATAGGACAGATAGCCTCCGCCCGGATTGAAGTAGCCGGTATAGTAAGTATCTCCATAGTTCCATACAAAGCCCAGTACTGCAACCGTCGAAATTGCCGGCTTTGCGTTTGGCAGCATAATCTTAAAATATGTCTTATTGAAGCCGCAGCCATCAATCATTGCTGCCTCCTCCAGCTCCTTTGGAATGTTCTTAAAGAACTGGCGGAAAATAAAAATGTAAAGGCTCTGGTTTACTCCAAATCCGGTCAGACCAAGCAAGAACAAGGTTACCGGCTTATCGATTAAGTCCAGCGTATCTCCGGTAAACATCTGGAAAATGCCAAGAATATCGAAATTCTTGAAATGGATGTACTGGGACAGCAGCAATGCCTGCGGCGGTACCAGAAATACCAGAATTACCAGGAAAAAGATAACATTGGAGCCCTTAAACTTTACTCTGGCAAGAGCAAAACCAATCATCGCACTGATAAATACCTCTACCAGCATAATAATTGCAGAATATCCGATGGTATACCCCATGGTCATCCAGCCGTTTTTCATCATCAGACGCCATGCAGCCGTAAAGCTCAACACCGACTTCTTTATCGGAATCCAGATAACATCCGGATTTCCGAGGTCCTCCAAATCACACAAAACGGTCGGAAACAGCTTAATCACCGGGTACAGGATAGCAAAGCACATACCTGCAATCAAACAGAAGAAAAATACATTTTCTATAAATCTTTTCTGCTTCTTATGGCGCAGATAGATTTTTACCTCTTTTGATAACTCAGCTTTCATTCTTCTTCACCATCCTTCTTAACAGCAGCAATAAAATCAACAGCATAATCAGCACATTCAGCATATATACCACGGACAGTGCCGAACCGACGCCAATCTTACTCTTTATAAATGCGAAGTTGTATACCTCCTCTGCAATCGAAGAACGCAGGAACAAGTCAACCAGCGTATAGATTGCTACGAAGAATGTAATATTCGCAATGCTTGGGAATGTAACCTTCCAGAAGGTTTCGTAGCCGGTCGCACCCTCGATTTTTGCTACCTCATACAAGCTCGGACTGATGGACTGCAGGCCTGCCAGATAAATCAGAGTCTGCACACCTGCCTGAGAAATCAGCTCAAAGATATTGTCTACAAAGCTCGTAACCGTATCAATGACGGATACACTCAAATCAGTGTAACGCATTAACAAATAGTTCGCAATACCCTGACTGAAAATACCGTTGCCTCTGGTTGCAACTAAATCACCACCGGTATTTTCGGTCATCATCTGCATTACAATTTCAAGACCCAATACAATCGGAAGGAAGAAAATCACACGCACTGCGGCACGTCCCTTAAACTTTCGATTTGCCAAAAGCGCAAGGAACAAGCTGAATACGATGATAATCGGCGCATTCGTTAAAATCGTCGAATTTTCCTCCGTCAGTACTCTCGCAATCGTCGCCGATGTCGTCGAAACCTCGGTCGTAAACAAATTGATGTAATTGGTAAAGCCGGTAAACGACAGGGTCATACCACCCTGATCACTTACTCCTACATTGCTGAAGGAGTAAATGATGGTATTTACTAACGGTACTGCAAAAAACATCAGAAAACCAATCAGGAAAGGAAGTACATACAGTACACCAAACAGAGAACGGGCGGTCCGATATTTCAGTTTTCTTTTTTTCAATCGTGCCATTCCGTTCACTCTCCTTTCTCTGCGCGGGTCAGCTGATAGCCATAACCCGGAATTTCTGTTTCGCCAACCAGTACATTGGTTGCGTTATAATTTGTGATTACCTGCGTTCCGTTTTCATACTCGGTCAGGAATACATTCTCCTGAAGCACCGTATGATTTACGATATTCGCAGTTCCAATCGTCTCCATTGCGGCTGCATATTCGTCGTACAGACTCTTAATTTCCTCTGCCATCGGTGCGTACTGCACATCATAGTAGTAGGAATATGCACTGTTCTTCAATACATCCGCATCCGCTGCCATAACCGTATACTTCGGTATTGCACCGGTTTCGAGTACCTGCAGCAGATAGTAGTTCACCGACTTCGAATTGTTATTTACATTCGTTGTGGTGTAACGACATAAGCCGTTCATAACCAGCTGACGGAATGGAATCGAGGTAGCAAAGGTAGCATAATTACTGCTGCTTCTGCTGATATCCACTGCAACGGATGCATCCGTCAGCTTATCTGCTCTCGGATTCATCATTGCCAGCTTGCGGTTTGCCGAAAGCGTTTCAATCGCCTCATCCACCGCTGCCTGTGCCTCATGCGGCATCACCATGTCACCATTATCATAGTCCGCATAATACTGCGTTGCCAAATCGGTCAGACAGAGATTTCTCGCCGCATCCTCAGATGCTACAAAGCTATCCACCACCGATTTCAGATAAATCGGCTTCAACAGATGATAATCACTGGTGGAATCCACAAAGTCTGCCGTTGCCATATGGTAGCCGTAGATATGTACCGGATCACTGCTGTAATCCGCCAATGCATGAAGCTTTGTCACATAACCATTGCCGCCGTTAAAAATCTTCAAAAACGATGCGTTCAAATACAACTCTACACCCTGCTCGGACAAGAAGGTCTCAAATCGCTTCCATTCCTCTGCCGAACCATTTACCTTGGCAAGCTCTGCCGCATTCTGCAGCGTATTCTCCAAACCACCCTCATAGGCTCCGTCGTAGGAAAGAATCAGATTTCGCTTACCCAAATCCTCCACAATCTTTTGCGCCTGTGCCACTGTGGTCAACGACGCTTCATAATCATACGGAATACCAAGGATACGGTCGGTCAGGGTTACACCGGCAAGCACATCCAGATACAGCTCTGCCTCCGTCTGGTATACCGGCTCATGACCTTCCTCGTCTCGCAACAAATAGCTCTGATAATCCTTTGCCATTTTGTAATAACCGGTCTGCTCCGGATAAAGCAGGTAGCGTACCGAATAGTCAATTGGCATAAACTCCGTCCGCACCAGATAGCTGGTTGCATTATCGCTATACTCGCCAAACACCTTGACATTATCGTACTGCACCGTATCGAAGGTTGCAAAAATCTTATTATACACCACTCCGGCATCTGCCTCATCCGCACTACCGAGCTTCGCTGTAATATAAGCATTCTCCGTACCGCTCTCAATGATTGCCAGAAATGCATTCGGGTCCTTGGTACCCTCGTTAATCATCATTCCGAATACCGGCATCATCAAATCCGCACCGTATTCCGAAAGATAATAATACTCCTTGAAGAAATCGCTTTCATATACCGGACGATGGTATTCCGGTATCTTTGCCTGATAGCTGTTCAGCTTCATCAATGCACCGGAACCATCCGGAATCAGCATATAGCCGTCAGTTACATCCTTTGCCTGCACCAGTGCAAAATTCGGTAACAGTTCAATGTTCTGCACCACATAATAATCGTTGACCGACTCAATCGCACTGCCCGGTACGGTTACTACCAGCTCATCATTCTCCAACACTGCCTCCAGCACCAGATGAAACTCTGCCGGCTCTGCAAACTCTAAGGTAAAGCCGTTTGCTTCCGCATCAAAAAGCAGCTCCTCTGTCGTATAACCTGTCAGCTTCGCTACCTGAATCAGCTGCGTTACCGCACTTCCCGGCGGCTGACCTACATAGTTTACCGTGTAGGCACTCTCCGTCTTGCTCTTCGCATAAATCAGACTCAGCGTCTTCATATACTTCTCATACAGCGTGCTTTCCAGCTCTCCGGACTCCTTCAATGCCTCCAGCCCGCCGATAAAAATCGTTTCATAACGCTCTGCCGAAATCTTACTTGGCATGAATTCATAGAAGTTTGCCAGCTCGCCTGCATTCATATTCATATGGATACGCACACCGTTTTCCAGCTGTTCAATCGAGTAGGTCTCACGCTCCACACAATAGGTATAAGAATCCCACTTGGTCAGGCTGTTGTCCTCTCCCAGATAAGAAAGCGTCAGTAACGACATCTCCGTCGGCTTCTTGCTTGCCTCGCTCATCGCATTCCAAGTCGTCTTTGTTTTCTTATCCTTTACATAGAGGTTTAATGTTTTGGTATTGATATACAATTCCTTTGTTTCGCCCTCTGCTACCTTTACCTTGCCCTCTGCCAAATCAATTGTACCAAGGGAGGCTGCCCGCTCACTTACCGGCACCTTAGGAAGCTCGGACTTTTTTATTCCCAGAATCTTTACTACCGTAACTCCGGCAAACACTACCAGCAGGAGCAGAACTGCAGCAAGAATCCATTTTTTTGCTTTTTTCCAGTTTTTCATGTATGCCCCCTATTCTGTCACGTACGACGTACCCATTCCTGACTGAATGTAATGAAGAAGCTGACCATCTGCTCCATCAAAGACAAGAACAATACAAACAGGAAAATCAAAATTGCCGCCGCAATCAGTGTTACTACCAAAGTTGCAAGATTCTGGAACAGGCCGTATTCATGAATCGTACAAAGTCCGGCAATCATTAAGAATGCAAACCACACCACCATAATTGCCTTGACTGAGGTTAACAGCACGACCTCTTCCGAAATAACAAAATTACTTACAAGAGTTACTAAGATTTCGCCTAACATCAACGGAACCATGGAATAGCTCGTTACCATAAAAATCTCTCCGAGCTTTCCCTTTCCCTCAAACAATGTCGTTACTGTCCAGTTCGCTACTACGAAAAGCAACGGAACCGACAGGGCAGAAATCACAATAACCACACTATTCATTTCAAATACCGGGTTCATGTTCATGATAAAACCGGTATACTGATAAGAGAAGCATTTCAGCACCGCATAAAGCACCATCAGAATGGTTGCCAGACGAAGGCTTCCTTTTCCTCTTACCTTTGCTTCATAAAATCCATCAAAAGGATGAAACAGAATGTGTCCGAGATATTTTACTTTTTCCATCACGACTGCTTCCCTCCTTTTTTATGATACCGCACCTCCGATACTACCAGCATCACAATCAGTGCAACAAAGATTACTGCAATAATACCGAAATGCTTTTCAATCTGAATCGTCCGGTAACCGTTGTACGCCTTGGAATAATATTCTCTGCTGTTGCCCAGCTCAAAATATTTCATCGCCAGCTCATACTCATCCTTCATCAGATAGTTTTTACCGATGCCGACATAGGCTACCTCCAGATTTGCATTGTGGCGAAGCGCTTCCTCAAACAATTCCACCGCTTCGTCCCACTTACCGAAATAGTATTTCTCACTGCCTCGTAACAGTACATCACCAAATTCGGTCGGCTTTAAAATATATGCGCATTTTAATTCGCTGTCCGAAACTACCAGACTATAACCATTCCAAGCAATACCGGAAGGTGTCTTAAACTGACCTTTCAGATTACCCAGACTGCCGAATACATTGAGCAGCTCGCCGTCATAATTGTAGAGATAAATACGTCCCATCGTCATATCGAGCGCCGCATAAACACCGTATTCGGTTACTGCTACATCCACAAACTTTGACGGATCATTGTCGTGGAAAATATCTCCGATTACTCTCCATTTTCCGGTTTCCCGAAGCACGTTTTCGCCGGCAGAATTCAAACGAAATACCATATCCGCCGCCGTACTGTCATGGGTTACCGCATACACAAAGCCTTCGGAATCCATCGTGACATTGTTAAACGCCGGTGCGTAGGTCTTGCCCATCTTTTCCTTCTGTGTATCCGATGCCAGCGACTTCCAGAAATAATCAATCAGATTGACCTCCGGCTCATTGACACCAAAATAGCGGGAAAAGGTTCCGTCCGCGTTCAATTCGATAATACCCTCATAGCTGGACTGTACCACGATGTAGATACGGTCTGCCTGATCTACTGCAACCTTCGACGGCTTGAATTCGGTCACGCCGCTCAAATCCTCCGGCTCATTGATAATCCGCTTCATCGTATAGCCCTGTCCGTCTAACACGACGATACGCTTTGCGCCGGTATCTGCAATGTAAAGCTCATCGTTCTTATCGTGATAGTAGGTGCCGGACGGATTCGTCAATACAATCTGGTTTCCATCCGCATCCAGCACGATTTTCTTTTCTTCGTTCATAATTACCTTGATGGATTTTAAGAATTTTCCGGTACTGTCAAACACATTGACACGGCTTTCTGTTTTATCCGTCAAGAAGATTCTGCCATCTGCACTGGTGCATACATCATCCACACTCTGCAGCTTGATGCTGCCCATATCACTGCGGTCAATCACGGTCTCCAGTTCAAAGGCTGCCGGAGATTCCAACGCATTGCCCCAATAATCATAGGTATAGCCATCGTACACATAGCTGCTTCCATCCGCTGCAGCTACCGAAATCCCCGGCACACCGAGCAGAAGCAGGAAGCTTAATAAAAATGCGATTTTTCTTTTTCTCATCTCCATTACCCCTTCATTCCTGATGTTGCCATGGTTTCAATGACATTACTCTGCGATATTACGAATACCGTAACCGGTACCACCAGCATAATCAACGATACTGCCGAGGATACACCGGTTCTCGCGATACCGGAGCTTACAATCTGTGATAATACATAGCTTAATGGCTTCAATTCCTCCGAGTAAATAAATACACCGCCCGTCGTTCCCCACATGCTCTGGAACGAGAGAATAATCAGTGTAATCCATGCCGGCTTACACAGCGGCATAACAACCGAGAAGAACAGCTTCAGCTCACCGGCGCCGTCGATTTTCGCAGCCTCTAACATCTCATCCGGTACCTGTACGATAAAGTTTTTCATCAGGTACAGACCGAGCGTACCGCCGACTGCCGGCAAAATCACTGCCCAGTAGCTGTCAATTAAGTTCAACGAGCTCATAATAAAGTAGTTTGGAATTGCTGTTACCGCACTACTGAACATCAGCGAATATACGATAATGTTCGACATCAGCTTCGAGCCCGGAAACTGATATTTTGCCAGCGGAAACGCCGCCATCGCACCCAAGAGCACCGTGCCTAAGGTACCAACTCCGGTAATGAACAAAGTATTGAACATATAGCGGGAAAATGGTACGTCAAAGCCTTCGATGATGGCTCCAAGGTCAAAGAAATTGTTTAAGGTCGGATTGTCTACCGTCAGCTTTGGCGGGAAGATAAATACCTCACTCATCGGCTTGAACGCATTGACTACGATATAAACCAACGGATACAAGCTGAACAAACCAAACATTCCGAGCACTATCATAAGGAAAATGTCGCCGCCCAGACTTCGGTTCCGGCGCTTGATTTTCCGGTTTCTCATTTTATGTACAATTACCTGTACTAGCTTTCTCATGCTCACAGTCCCCTTTCCGGCCTAGCCCATACGGCGCAGCAGCTTCTGCACCAGAATGTTGCAAAGCACCATGATAAAGAACAATACCACTGCAATCGTACATGCGTAACCCATCTCATATCTCAAATTACCAAAGTCATGCAGGTGAGTCAGAATCGTATGACCTGCATAATCGACGGAAGGGAAACCTACTAAGTCAATGGAAATCGAAGAAATCGATAAGGAGTTTGTAATCTGCATAACCGCACCAAACATCAGCTGTGGCTTCATGGATGGCAGGGTAATGTACCAAAGCTCCTGCCAGCGGTTCTTTACACCCTCTACCGCAGCCGCTTCATAGAGGCTTCGGTCTACGTTCTGCAAGCCTGCAATAAACGACAGGAAGCTGACACCAAGACTCAGCCAAAGCTGCACGATAATGAGGATTGGTAAAATGTAATCTGCTTTCTCAAACCACAGAATTGCTTCATTCGTAATACCTAATTTCATCAGCCACGCATTTGCAAAGCCATAGGTATCGGACGAGAAAATCAGCTTCCAGATGATATAGGCATTACCGGAAATCGAAGGTGCGTAAAATACCAGTGTCAGTATCGCACGCGGGATTCTAGGCAATTCATTAATCAGCCATGCGAACAAGAAACACATAATATAGCTGAGTGGTCCGGTAACCAGTGCCAGCACCAGTGTATTCTTTACCGCCGTTACAAAGACACTGTCCTTTACCAACAGGTTAATATAGTTGGTTACACCGCTAAACTTCGGCATCTCTGCCATATTAAACGAGGTAAAGCTCAGTACCACCGATACCAGCACCGGAAGGAAGGTAAATAAGAAAAATATCAGTCCAAACGGCGCAATCATCAGATACTTGGATTTGTGTCTCTGCCAGACCTGCCGAAAGCTTTCTTTGTTGTTCGTCTTTTTCATGCTTTACCTCCTTTCTATTCCTGTGTCGCCTTACCGGCTTTGGTTTTTACCGACAACGAAAACTCGGTACGTTTCTTAACAATTTCCGCATTGATATCCTTTACATTCAGGTACAGTGTTTCTCTCGGATTTGCCGAATCTGCCACTACATTGTTGAATGCATACTGAATCATACGGGTGGTCATGTAGCTTGCCGGAATCGCCGGAATACCCTTCGTGGATTCCATCTGCGCTAACAGCTGCTTTACCTCTTTATTGCTCCACGGAAGCTCCGCAAGCACTGCCTTGTCTGCTGCCGGGTAACGTGCTGCCGTACCCATCACAGACTCTAAGGTATTGGCATACTTTAACTGGGTATCTGTTCCCGTCCACCACTTTAAGAAGGTCCATGCCTCCTCTTTCATATCGGAGTTGTTCATGATAACACTCGCTACGGTATCCGTCACATAAGTATTGTCAATCGTACCATCTGCCTGCGTCACGCCCGGAAGCTCTGCAAAGGACCACAGACCACGAATTTCCGGTGCAAAAATCTCCAACTGACAGTAGGTCGTATAGTTCGTAATACCGATTGGCATTTCGCCGGTACGGAAGCGGTTCGAGAAATCTGCACTGACTAACAGCTTGTAGCAGGTAAAGAAATCGGTGAAATCCTTAAACGCCTCCATTGCTTCCTCGGTTGCCAGACCACTCTCGATACCATAATCCAGGCCCTCGCCCAGATACAAATCTCCACCATACTGGTACAATACCGATGGGAACAGATTTGTCGTTGGCATATAAAAATCATAGTTGTTCTTCTGCAATACCGGTATCAGAGCCTTTACCTCATCCCAGGTCTTCGGCACCTCTGCTCCGATGGAATCCAAGATATCCTCTCGATAAAACAGCATCATGAAATTCTGCTGCTCCGGCAGACCATATACACCATCCTGATATCTGGTCGTATCAATCGCACTCTCAAAATAACGCTTAGTTTCTGCCTCAAAGCCCTCCAGCTTACTGATATCCACCACTGCATTACGCATTGCAAAATCTGCCAGCGTCGCCTGTGACAAACCAACAACCACATCCGGTCCGTTACCCGCTAACGCTGCTCGCAGCACTACATCTACCGGAATCAGCTGCAGCTTCACCGGAATGTCATAGTTCGGTACAAAGGTTTCATCAATCATATTCTGCAGAATCTGCGCCTGCTCCTTACCGGAGGAAGCCATCCATACGGTCAGCACCTCACCGGAGGCATTGGCACTATCCGAGGCTACCTCGCTCTGCTTTACCACAAATGATGCGCCAAAACGTACCACACCATTCCAAAGACTTGCCCACACTCCGTCCTTTGCCGACGGCAGTCCCTTCGCGGAACCGGACAGCATGACACTGTCAATCTCTAACGGCATCTGGGATGCGGATACAATCCAGGTACCCAGCGACGCGATATTGTTTTTTAACTGATTCAGCTCTTCTACTACGCTTTCCGGTTCTTCGGCAAGATTCGCCGCCTGAATCGCCATCTTCTCCAAGCTGCTGGTGTTCTCGCCCTTCTCTCCGGTAATCCGAATCATCTCGTTACATGCCCGCGACAACCGCAGACTTTCTTCCTGCATACATTCTGCAAAGCCGATTACTTTCTTTTCGATTTCGTAATCAATATACTGGCTCGGTGTCTGTCCGGTAATCTGAATCGTCTTTAAGTACATCTGATTCAGATTGAACACGCTTTCCTCTACCTGCGTCAGCACCTTACCAATTTCGCCAAGTACAACCTCCAATTTGATTTCATTGCTGCCAGCCTTCAGATAGAACAGGTACGGCTCTCCGTTCTCATCGGAAATCGTATAATTCTGCATATCATTGCTGTAAGGGAAGGAAATCGAATTTACCTCCGCAAACGGCACTTCGCCATTTACATACAGACGGCGATAGGAAGCGGTTCCACGGCTGCCGTTCTGACGACCCTTGAAGGTAATCATATACAGACCGTCCTGCGGCACCTCCATGTTCCAGATGATATAATCACCGGACATCGCATAGCTGCTTCCGCCAATTGTATTATAAACAATGTGATATGGGTGATATGGCACCAGATTGGTGTCGGAATAATTTTTCTGAATATTAATGGATGCAGAGCTCTTGGTAATCGCGGTAGTCGCTCCCTCTACACGCTCTGCCTGACCCAGAATATACTCGCTTGCATACACCGGATACTGACTCTGCCATGCACTCAGCACGTCCGCATATGCCGGTAAACTTTCCTTTGCTGCAAAAGTCAGCTCCGTAAGCGCCAACGGCTCCTTTACGGATTCGAAGGTAATCGTATGACTGCCCTTCGTCAAATAAAATACATATGGTTCTCCGTTTCTTCTGGCATCATCCTCTACCCAGACCGAAACCTCATTATATATCTCGAAGGAAGAAGGTCGGATTTCATTTTCATTCTTTACCCGAATCACTTCATCCTGATATTCTCGCTTTAACACAATCTGAGACATTCCGTCATAACAAAGCTCGCCATCCAAATACAGCTTTCTCTGGATATCCGAGGTCGTTCCGTCCATCGGAATGTAGCCGAGCCGCAGATGATAAAAGCCCTCCTCCTCTACGTCAAAGGAAAAGGAAATGCTTCCCTCCGGCCCTGTCTCCGTTCCCGCCTCTGTTACCTGTGCGGTCATATCCTCCGTACAATCAAAGCTCGTCAAATCTACTGTAATACTTCCCTCTGCCAATTCATTCGCATATCCATGCTCTGTCAGATATGCCAGATAGGTTTCTTCATAAGCACTGCCACTTATGCCTTCTTCCGTTGCCAGCTCCTCGCCCTTTCCATTGGATTTGTGAATTATCACACCAACGATGAGTATCAACGCAATAACAGCATAAATCAGATTTTTTATTTTCTTCTTTCTTGCTGCTTTTTTGATATCGTCCATAATCTGCCTCCACGCGGAATTCCTTCCCTGAATAAGCAAATCAGGAAAGACTTTTGATAAAGAGGAAAGTCAGTTTCCTGTCCTTCCTCTTTATCTGCATCATAAACTACTTGTAATAATTCTGTTTGTTACAATTACTGTACTGTTACATCTACGGTAACCTCTGTAGCATTTCCTACAAAGTCTGTTACGGTAATGGTTACTGCATAAGTACCAGGAGTAGTAGTATCAAGACTGGATAAATCAGCCTTAATGTTTCTGGATACATCCAGACCGTTTGCATCTACTGCGCTCTCGATGAAGCTGCCCTTCCAAGCGATATCTGCGGTGCTGGTATCCATTGCTACTGCTGCCGGAGCTGCTACTAAGGTTACAGTCGGAGCTACGGTGTTTGCAGGGTCATAGATTACAAAGGAAATATCCTTCGAACCGGTGTTGCCGGTGCTGTCGGTAAACTTTGCCTTGAATGCATTGTTGTAAGTACCAACTACATTGAAATCTACTTCGCTGTTCCACTCTACTACCATTGCAGAAATATCAAATGCACCATCCTTGTTGTCGGTTGCAGTGATATAATCTCCCCAAGCTACGTTCTCGAAGGTCGTACCTGCAGGAATTGCCAATGCATCGCCGGAAGCAGTATTTACCGCAGGATTTACGTTATCGTGTACACCCTCACTTGCAAGGATTGCAGTCATATCATCAATTACGGTATTAAATACATTTAAGTTTGCTTCGATTGCTACATCATAGGAAGCGGTTCCGTTTGCTCCGTACAGGGAGTTTCCGAGAATCTCATCCCACTTTACACGCAGACCGATTAAGTCAGACAGGTCGTTACCGGACATGTTGAGTGCCATATCCTGATAGGTTCTTAACATTGCATCGCCCACTTCCTCATGGAAGATATCGAAACCATAGTTTGCCGCCTGCTGTGCTGCGTACTCTGCCTTATACTCTGCCATAGTCTCTACACCTGCTAAGGTAGTGAAGTAGGTCTTATAGTAAAGTGCTAAGGACTTTAATGCTAACTCCGTCTTCTCTGCAGATACACCCTTTAAGATACCGATACTATCGGATACGGTAAGTACCTGCTGATACTTTGCATCATCAATTGCCATATCGTCCGGTCTTGGCCATGGTACGATACCGATGGACTCACCACGCTCGGTTGCAGAAGAAGCTGCGCCACCGATGTACCAGTCAGGGATATCGGTAAATACCGTCTCACCACCCTGGAAATTGCTGCCGTTCCAGGTCCAGCCAGGAGTTACGGAATTGTCATAGGTCTCACAGGTAAGAAGCTTGTTGTCCATCAGATCCTGAATGAAAGCAACTGCTTCCTTGGACTCTTCGCTGTTTGCCATCAGACCGGTCGAACCATAGATAGCACCACCGTTTGCATACAATGCGGAAAGTGCTGCAAAACGATAGTCGGTCTGATATGCATCAATTCTTCTTTCCGGTCTGTTCGGAGCGGAGCTGTTTGCATAGAATGCTTCAATCTTTGCAAGGTAATCCTTGAAGGTGCTCCAGGTCCACTTGCCCTCTTCATATAACTGATTCGGGTAAATAGTGTTGCCGTTCTCATCCTTTAAGGAATCCACTGCCTCAATGTAGCTGATATTGTATACCAGTGGCCATCTCTGGTTGAATCTCATAACGGCACCAAGAAAATAGTTGTGTCCGAATACCTTGTCATACAGCATCCAGGAATACTCTTCATCATCAAATATGTAAGCATAATCATCTAACTTCTGTAATACGTTCTGTGCCAGTACGGTACCTTCACTACCGCCCCACATCCATGCGATATCACATACCGGGTCATTTGCCATAACGCTCTGTAACAGAACCTCGGTTGTGTTGCCGGCATACTGTACATACTCGTACACAACGCCGTACTCATCTAAAATTGCCTGCTCCGCTGCCAGTCTTGCTTCACGGTCAGCCTCTGCCATCGTGTACTCGCCGGTTACATCATCCACATAGTGAGGATTGATTTCCTGCTCATAGTGAGTACCAAAACGAATCGTTACGATTTCCTTCGGAGTATCGCTCGGTGTCTCAGAACCGCCTGTCGATTCGGAACCACCCGTTGATTCAGAACCACCTGTCGATTCGGAACCGCCTGTTGATTCAGAACCACCTGTCGACTCAGAACCGCTCGGATTGTCCTTGCCTGCATCCGGAGTTGGTGTAGTGTCACCGCTCGTTGCCGGTGCGCCGGTCGTCGGTGTGTTGTTTGAAGATGTTTCGTTACCGCAGCCACCCATCGTAAGCAGCATCGATGCAGTAAGAAGAGCACTTGCAACCTTTAAGTTTCTCTTTTTCATAAAAGGGCCTCCTTTTGTTTAGTTAACGTTTACTACTTTAAAATAACACCGGTCGCAATATCTGTCAAGTGATTTTGCACAACTTTTTCAATTATTTTCTCTGTTTTTGTTAATCTTGCACAAGTTTCATTCTTTTTAGTGTAGTATTGTATTTTGCATTTGCACTATTTTCCCGCTCGCAGAATATCAGCCTTGGTTTACCTTGTCGAATTTTGTTTACCAATTTACCTTTGTTTACTTCAAGAATCCCTTTGATTCCAGCGGTTTTGTACAGTTTTCGTGAAGTTTCGTAACGTCCCTGCTGCCATGTTTTTTACTTCGAACCTTTACTGTAATGCATCATTTTGCACCATCCCCCCAAAAGAGCCAAAAAAGGTACAAAAAAAGGCAACTACAACAGTTGCCTCTTGTAATTACCTCCTTGTTTACTATTTATTTTACTTGCCATGCTTTTTGGTACACGCAATCGCTAATGCTCCAGGTCCGATATGACAGGATACACTGAGCGACAATGGATCCATCCAAATCTCATAGTTCGGGAAATGCTCCTTTATCTCTGCGCGAAATGCTTCCGCTGCTTCCCTATCAAAGGTATACGCCATCTCCACCCATACCTTCTGATCCGGATCCTCCGGACTGGTTCCGAATCGTGTCTCCATATCGCGCTTGATTGCTTCAATCATAGCCTTCTTACCCTGCTTGATATTTCTCGCCTTTGTAAACGCATCCAGCTTTTCTCCCTGAATCTGAAGTACCGGCTTCAGGTTCAAAATCGTACCGAGCGCTGCCGCTGCCGGTGTGATACGTCCACCCTTTTTCAAATATTTCAGAGTATCTAACATGATATAGATGCTGGATTCTTTTCCCTCCTTTAATAGAATCTCTTTAATCTCTACCGCAGTCTTTCCTTCTTTCACCATTTCCAGCGCGTCCATAACCGCCTGCCGCTGCGTTACCGAAATTCGCTGATTGTCCACTACCTGCACCTTACCGTCAAAATCCTCCGCAAGCATCATAGCAGTCGCACAGGAACCGCTCAAACCGCTGGACATCGGGATATGCACGATACTATCATGATCCTTCAGCAGCCTCTTCCACAAATCAATCACATCACCTGCCGCCGGCTGCGAGGTCGAAATGTCGGCTCCCTCCTCCAGACGTTTGTAAAACTCCTCCTGTGTCAGGTCAATATCCTCAAAAAATGTTTCCCCATTAATCGTAAACGGCATTGGTATTACGGAAATACCAAGCTCTTTTCCTTCCTTTTGAGTAATGCCGCTATTACTGTCTGTTACGATTGCTATTCTCTCCATTTTTTCTGGTATGCGCATCAGGAAGTGCGCTTCCTCCTTTTATAATCAATAAATTTTTCTTTCTTATTTTAAGCCAACATTTTAATCCTATAATGAAACACTGAATTAGTCAAGGCTTTTATTCCTCCGGCTCTTTTTTCTTCGAGATACCCTCGGAAGATGTCACTATTTTTCCTGATAAAATGACAAAGAATTTGACTTTTTTACCAAAGTTTCTTATAATATACTCACAGTTATGTTTTGAACTTATTCGTAGGATTGGAGACCACCTTATGAGAAAACGCAGAATATTAACCAGTCAGGCGACTCCGGGTATGACGATTGCAGCTGATATCTATACATCAAACAATCAGCTGATTATCCCTTCCGGTACTGAGATTACTGACCGCGTTATTACCCGACTTAAATTTTATTCCATTCATCAGATTTCCATTACCGTGGAAGAGGAAGCTCCGCAGATAAAGTATGAGCCTATCGCTGAGCCTTATTCTTCTAAGGTAAAGAAGACTCCGGAATTTAAGCAGTTCAACTCCTCCTTAGAAGAGTCCGTTGTTGATTTCGAACAGCAGATTCGCAAGGTTGCCGAAACCGGAACATTTGAATCCGATGTTCTGCTTCAGGATGTTAAGCCTATCCTTTCCTGTGCCAGAAACGGTTCTCATGTATTTGATATGTTACATAGTCTGAGAGATTCCGATGACGAAACCTATCGTCACAGCATCAATGTTGCCTTGATTGCATATTCGCTCGGAACCTGGCTGAATTTTTCCAAAAAGGATTTGGACACTCTGCTTCTCTGCGGATTGCTGCACGACCTCGGTAAGCTCATGATTGACCCGAAGATTCTGCGTAAACCAAGTGCATTGACCGCCGAAGAAGAAAGCATTATGCAGACTCATTGTGTACGCGGTTACAATATCCTGCGTTCCCAAAATACAAACATTCATGTCCAGATGACTGCCATGATGCATCATGAGCGTTGTGACGGCTCCGGATATCCGATGGGTCTGAAGGCAGACCAGATTGACCGTTTCGCCAAGGTCGTTATGATTGCGGACGTTTACGAAGCAATGACCGCTCCTCGTGTATATCGTGGTGCGCTTTGTCCGTTTGAGGTTATCGGTATCTTCGAATCCGAGGGTCTGACCAAGTACGATACCCATTATGTTATGACCTTCTTAGAGCGTATCAATCACATCTATCTGCACAACAATGTGCGCCTCAACAATAAGGCTGAGGGTACGATTGTGATGATTAATCCGACGTATCTTTCCCGTCCGGTGGTTCAGGTCGGCGAGGAATATATCGATTTGTCCAAGGAACCGGAATTATACATCGAAGCAATTTTATAAGACTTCAAAAGGCTGTCGCAACTGCGACAGCCCTTTTATATTTATCCAATCTTCAATTTGAATTTCTGCACTGCTCTGGCATCCTCTGCATCAATCTTTTCCATCGATGCACCAATTTCACGCATCTTCTGCTCAAAGCACTCATATCCGCGCTCTATAAACTCAACCTGCTCTACCACGGTATAACCCTCTGCCACCAGTCCGGCAATAACCAATGCTGCTCCGGCACGCAAATCCGGTGCGGATACTCTGGCACCCGTCAACTCCTTGACACCGTCTACAATCGCAGTATTTCCTTCTACCTTGATGCTGGTACCCATTCTTGCCAGCTCGTCTACATACTTGAAACGGTTCTCAAACATGCTCTCCGTAACGATACTTGTACCATCACAAATCGCCAACAGTGTAGTCAGCTGCGGCTGCATATCCGTCGGGAAACCGGGATATGGTAATGTCTTAATCTGCGTATGTCCCAGACGCTTGTTTGCCACGACACGAACTGCGTCATCATATTCCTCGACCTCTACACCAATCTCTGCCAGCTTCGCTGTAATTGCCTCCAGATGCTTCGGGATAACATTACGAATCGTCACATCTCCCTTGGTCGCTGCAGCTGCTACCATAAAGGTACCTGCTTCAATCTGGTCCGGAATAATGGAATAGGTGCTTGCATGCAGCTTCATTACACCCTTGATACGAATGACATCCGTACCGGCACCCTTAATCTCTGCACCCATGCTGTTCAGGAAATTTGCCACATCTACCACATGCGGCTCCTTCGCTGCATTTTCAATAATTGTCTGACCCTCTGCCAGCGCTGCCGCCATCATAATGTTAATCGTAGCACCGACACTCGCCATATCCAGATAAATATGCGCACCCGTCAGCTTTTCTGCTTCTGCCTGAATCATACCATGCTGAATTTTTACCGAGGCACCCAATGCCTCAAAGCCCTTGATATGTAAATCAATCGGCCTGCTTCCGATATTGCACCCACCCGGAAATGTTACCTGTGCATTTTTATATTTACCAAGCAAAGCTCCCAACAGATAATAGGAGCCGCGAATTTTGCGAATCAAATCATTGTCCACCACTACTGAATGGATGGTTCCTCCGGTAATTTTTACCGTATGACGGTCCGAACGCTCTACGCGCGCACCAATCTCTTCAATGGTCTGCAATAATACATTGATATCCCTTACATCAGGAAGATTCTCTATTGTCACTGTTTCATCAGTCATCACAGCTGCAGCCAGAATTCCGAGCGCTGCATTTTTTGCACCACCGATGCTTACTTCACCGGCAAGTGCCTTTCCGCCTTTAATGATATACTGTTCCATACGATTATTCTCCAATCCAATCCGGTCAACACTCCGGATATGTTTCCGCCAAATTTATATTAATGTTTTCTTCTATATTCTCTCTATTTTCTCTTCAAATTAATGATACATTACCTTTATTATAGCATAATTTGTGCGTTTGTAAATATCTAACATTCTACTTTTGTAGATTTTCTTGCTTTTCATTCTACTTTTGTAGACAATCTTTCATGGTCAATGCCAGACTTTCTATCGTTGTATGCTCCGCATTGACAATAATATCCGCATATTTCTCATATAACGGACAACGCTCCTGATACAACTCTTCCAAGCTCTGGTCTTCCTTCAATACCACGCCGCGCTGCTTAATATTTCCCAAACGGTGACAAATCTCTTCATAGCTCAGCTGAATATATACCACCGTTCCAATACTCTTTAAATGCTCCATGGCTTCTTCGCCGTAAATCACGCTTCCGCCTGTTGCAATCACTGTATTGTTTGCCTGAATACCTGCATTAATCCGGTTTTCCACCGCAATAAAGCCTTCCAAGCCTTCCTGCGCAATAATTTCCCGCAACAATCTGCCCTCAGTCTCCTGAATCAGCAAATCCGAATCCAAAAAGCGGTATCCGAGTACCTTGGCCAATACAACGCCTGCCGTACTCTTGCCTGCTCCCGGCATTCCAATCAATATGACGTTATTTCCTTTTTCCATTTTTCTTTTGTTCCTTTCGCACGGAATACCCAAACGTGCCCAAAAGCTCGCCCAGTCCATAATATTCTCCGTGAGAATATACCACCGGCTCTGCCTTTGCCAGCTCAAATTTTCCCTTTTCATTCATATATTCTTTATTCACCTGCACTCCCACTACCTCTGCCAAAAACAAATCGTGAGAGCCCAGACGCAAAATATCCTTTACCTTACACTCCAGATTGACCGGAGATTCTCCAATCAGCGGAGCCTGCACATGCGCTGCCGGCACTGCAGTCAGCCCGGTATCCAAAAACTTATCCGTATCCCTGCCGGATTTTACGCCGCAATAATCACACGCCTTTACTAACTCCTTGGTCGTAAGATTTACCACAAACTCACCGGTTCGTTCTATCATCCCATGAGAATAGCGCTCCGGACGCACAGAAATAGAAAGCATCGGAGGGTTTGTACATATTGTACCTGCCCATGCTACCGTCACGATATTGTCTTTTCCGTTTTCCTGACAGGTTACCATAACCACAGGCAGCGGATAAAGCATATTTCCCGGTTTCCACAATTCCTTTTCCATCTCTGCATTTCCTCCATTATTTTAAGCCGAGTGCCATTGTAGCACGATTTTCTCAAGAATGCCAGTGTTTTTAAAATAAAACTGTTAAATTTTTTCGTTTTGTGTTATACTCTTCTTATCAGATTATGTCAAAACAGAAAGAAGGCTGTGTAAATTATGGCAAACTATGTCGAAATCGAAGGAGTTACCGGTGGTGCCGAGGACCTTGTAAAACAGAACATGAAATTCCGTACCGGAAAGTTTGTCTGGCGGGTTTCTTTTACTGCGCCACTCAATCCGGCTTCTGTAAACAATATGAATCTCTATGTTACCACCATGGACGACAAACCACTCAAAACGGCAATCCGCTACGACACCTTGGAAAATTATATCGAAATCGAACCTTTAGAAGCGTATGCCCAAAACGAATCTTATCTTTTGACCATTACCAAAAACGTCGAGTCCAGAGGCGGCCAAAAGCTCAAAAACGAAATCAAGCTAAAGTTCCGTATCTAATACGGCTGTCCGAGAGTTCCCAATATGGGAACTCTCTTATTTTTTATTAGACACATCAATACATCTCGTTTGCAAAGCAAACAATCCTCTTTTCTTATAAATCTTCCATACGAATCATCATCAAATCCGCTTCTGCAAAACGTCCCTCTGCCGCGTACTGCTTTAACTCCTCTGCCATACGCGCTTCTGCCTTGTTGATGATTGCCTTCGCATAGGACAATACCTCGCCATACGCTGCCACACCGGAGGTCTGCGCCAATTCACGCACCCATTCTCTCAAGCGCGCCGCAACTCTCTTTTCAATACGGTACTCTGCTGCAACAAACTGTGCCAGCATATGCAGATACAAATCCTCCGCACTCCATTTTGGCAGATGTATCAGATTATCGTATTCCTTTGCCAGCGCAGTCTGGTTCAAAAGCAGCTGTTCCATCCGGTCCTGTGTATCCTCAAGTATAACTGCCGTTGCTCCCGCAAATTCCTTTTTCATCGCCAAAAGCTCCTGTACACGCTCGGTACTCATTCTGCCCGCTTTTTCAATAATCATTGTTGTATTAATCAGCTGTGCCTTCTTCTCCTGTAAGGAAATCCGATTCAGCTTCTCTGCCTGAATGATGGCTACTCTTGGCGATGATAACGCACCAAGTGCCTGTATCATCTTCGCGATTGATTTTGCCAGCGCGGTCTTGCCGCTCTTTTCCTCACCCGTAATCAACAACGAAACATTTTTGTTGTTCAAATCAAATATCTGCTCCAGACTATGTATCAGCTGCTTGCGCACCTTGACATTTGCCAAAAAGCCACCAAAAAAGTGATTTAACGAAAGCCGTCTCTCCTGCAGCAAACGTGCCAATACTGTCTCTTCCTCCGGAAAATATTGCAGCACTACCTCTTCCGGATACTCATATTCTGCCTCACCGTCCTCGATATCTGCAATCATCTCTGCCGTTTCCGGTTCGGAAGGCTCCTCCGCCTCAGACTCGATAACCGTAGGCTCTGCTTCGGCTGCCACCGGTTCCGGTGCCACTTCCTCCGGTTCAGTTTCGACTTCAGGCTCTGCTACAGGCTCCTCAGCCACTTTCGTCGGCTCAGCTACTACTTCCGGTTCAGTTACAGGCTCCTGCTCAGCTATCATAGTTTCCATTTCCGGTAAGTTCTCAGCTTCTGCCTCAGACTCAATAACCGCAGACTCTACTTCGGCTGCCACCGGTTCCGGTGCCACTTCCTCCGGTTCAGTTTCGACTTCAGGCTCTGCTTCCGGCAGCTTCACTCTCTGCTGCGGCAGCATTTCTTCCTCTATCACATAGACCTGCTCCGCTTCCTCCGGCTCCTCTGCCGCAGTTTCCTCACCCCATCCTTCCGTCTGTTCCTCGAAGAATTCCTCTGTAATTTCTTTCTCCGGTTCTTCCTCAGCGCGTTCTACCACAAACTCACGGTCCTCGCCCAGTGCCATACGAATCTGCTGGGCTACCTGCATTCCCTGTAGCAAATCCATCGTGTTTTGCAGCTCTACTACTTCCTCGCTTACCTTGCCGAATTCCTTCGTCTTCCAGACAATATCCTTGCCCTCTTCCTCATACACCGGCTTACCATAACGCTCATTGCGGTACTCCTCTTCCGTATAGCCGTTCTGCGCACCTGCCTCCGTCGTGGTTTCCTCGATAAAATTCTGCACCTCTTCCGCGCTTCTGCCCGCGGTTACGAGTCGGCGCACCTCCTGCGCCAGTGCCTCCTCTTTCTCGGACAGATTTGCCGACTGACCTGCCAGGTAGTATGCACGCAATGCACGCGCGCGCTCCACAAACACACCGCTGCCAAACCACAGAATAATGTCGTTGCACTCTGCTACGCACTTCTCCTGCTGTCCGCTTTTGTGGTAAAGCTTGGCGAGCTCATATGCCCAGTCCTCCATGTAGTTTTCGTCCTTCAATAACTCCAAATCGAAAATCAGGACATCCAAATCCTCGCCGCGCAATTTATCAATCCGATAGCGGAAGATATGACGATAAAAATCCTGCGGCGCCATCTCGATAAAATCACGCAAATAAGTCTCTGCCATATCTGCCATCGAAAGCTTCAGACAAAGATTAATCAGATTAATCAAAATTCTTCTGGTTTGCGTCCTTTGGTATATCTGTTCAAAATACAAAAGTGCAGTCTCAAAATCACTGTTTCGATAATATGCCTCTGCCAGCACACTAAGGTCTGCCGCACTTTTTAGCTTAGTCGTATCTATGGTCTTTGCCAGCTCCAGCGCGGCTTCATACTCTCCGCCCTCGATGGCACGACGTATTTTTTCTATTTTCACAGCAATACTGTTTTTTTCCATGTTATCACTTGCCTTTCCCCTGCTTTTGTGCTATCCGGTCACTCACGATTCACGCAAGCGCCTCCTTCATCAGCAGCTCCTCATACAGCTCTTCCAAAGAAAAGGTACGATTCTGATACTGCAGCCCGTCTCCGATGCTTCCCTTGTAAATCGCCTTTCCCTGATTCATAATGCAAACCGTATCGCACAGCTCCTCTACCTCTTCCATGTAGTGTCCTACATAAATTACGGCAACTCCCTGCTCTGCGAGCCCTTTTATCGCTGTCAGAATCAATCTTCTGGACTGTATATCAATTCCCGCCGTCGGCTCGTCCAATATCAAAAGCTCCGGCTCAGCTAACAGCGCCACACCGATATTCAGACGTCGCTTCATACCTCCGGAATATTCCTGTACCTTCTTTTGCAGCATCGGTTCCGTAAATCCAATCAGCTCCGCAACCTTCTGCATCCGCGCTTTCAGGTCGCAGGCAGGTACATGCCCTGCCCGTCCCCAAAACATTAAATTATCATAACCGCTCAACGATTCATACAGTGCAATTTCCTGCGGCACATAGCCGATTTTGGAACGCAGCTTCTTCGGATGATGCACCAAATCCTCACCCTGAAACAAAATCTCTCCTGTATCCGGCTTCATCAGCGTTGCCAGCATGGATACCGTTGTCGATTTTCCTGCGCCATTGGTTCCAATCAATCCCAAAATCTCTCCCTTATGAAGTGTAAAGGACAATCCATCCACCGCTGCTATATTTTTCTGATAGGATTTGACTAAATCCCTTACCTCCAAACAGATTTCGCTCATAATCTTCCCCTGTCTTTCATTCTAATACATTTTTTACAGGAAATCAAAGCTTTCCTGCTCATACTGCAATGGAATATATTCCATCGCATCCGTCTCTACGCTGCTGCGGTAATCCACGACTACCGTCTGCTGCTTTCCGTCCACCAACTTCTGTCCCAATATATAGTTGACATCAAAGCGTCCGGTAATCGCCGGAGTCGTACCACGCGCCGGTACAATCAGCTGTACATGATTGGTCCGAAGCAGCTCAAATATCGGCTCCCAAATATAAATATCCTTTGCCGCACCAAACGGATTGTCAATAAATATTACCTTGCCAAGCATGGTATTGTCGTTCTTACCGGAATTGATGCTGGTAATGTAATTGATAATCGCAATCAGGAACTGAATATAAATTCCCTGCGACTGTCCGGTACTGCCGACTGCCTCCTCATAGCGCAAATGTCTGCTCTGCTCCTTGATGCGCTCACGCTTGTACAGGCTCAGCCGAATCGCGTTCATATCCGATACGATAACAGAAAACAGCTTCTTAAAGGACAACGCATTACGGATGTACTTTAAGCGCTCACTCTGCTCCCTAAATTCGTCCACGCTCGCTACAATCTCATCAATATAGCCGGACATCCGCTCCTTGAAGAATTCCTCCTTCACATACGGAATCTGCAATGCAATCATCGAAATCTGCTCATCGTCCAGCGTAATCCGTGACAGCTTGGACAGTCGGTCTAACTCTGTCTTGATATTGATACAACGCTGCAGACATTGATTCTCGAAATTGTCCTTGAGATTTACGATATCCTCCAGTCCGCTCTCAACGCGGCTCTTTTCCAGTCCCAGCAAATCTCTGACCTCGAGCAGATTTTTGACCATCTGTACCGTCTCTGCCTCATCAAGCGGCAGGGAAATGCTCTCCTGCATCTCCTGCGCCAACGGCTCCGCATCCAGAAGCTTTAACGTATCAATCACCTTCTGGCGATTCTTCGCAAACTCTTCCTTGCGCTTTTCGAATTCCCTGCAATTTTTCTCGTACTCTGACTCCGCACGATAAAAGTGATTTTTCAGCTCTGCTGCCGAACACGCTTCCATGCCCGGCTCCGTCGTCGTCTGTAACGTCAGACGGTCCGTCCTTGCCATGCGCTCCATGTCCTTTTTCATATCCGCAAACAGAACCGCCTCGCTGCGCAATTCTCTCTGACTCTTTTTCAACGCATCCGAACGCTTCAGCAAACGTTCGATTTGCGACCGGTTATCTTCGATAAATTCCTCTACGCCTTCCTCCGGTACCGTCAATTCCAATGCCGCACCATAGCGCTCCGAAAGCTCTGCCGCCAGCTGACTGGTCTTGCCGTGCAGACGGTTCCACTCTGCAGTAATGCTCTCCAGCTTCCGCTGCTTCGCTGCCAGCTGCAGCTCTGCCTTGGCATTTTCCTCGCGCATCCGAGCGAGTTCCTTGTCTGCCGTTGCGTAAAGCTCCTCATTGTCTGCAAATTCCTGCATCAGCGAAACACTGATGCCACGATTGGTAATTGCTTTTAAGCAGCGGTTCATCGCCGCTACATACGACTGCAGCAAACGCTTCTTATCATCCGTCTGGGAATGCTCCTTTTCGTATGCCAGACGCTTGCCATTCAGCTCTGCCTCCAGCTCTTCTCCGGTCAGCGTACAAGGCTCATATTCGCCCGGCTCTGCATACGCTGCGTACTTTTCGGTCCAGTCCGCATTCATACGCTCCATCTGCGCCGTCAGCGTATTTCTTCTCGCCGTAACCTCCTCTGCCTCCTGCTCCATCGCCTGAAGCTGATGCAAGGCTTCTTCCTGCTCAGCATGCTTTTGCGCCTGTCGTTCCTGTTCCCTCTTCAAAAGCACATCCAGCTCTTCCTGACGCTCGTAATCCTCCGAAAGCTGCGCCAATACCCTGATATCCTCCGCAAGTACTGCCTGCTGCTTTTGCAGATGCTCCTCCTGACACTTTACCTCCGCAAGCTCCTCTCTGAGTCTGCTCTGTTCACTGCGAAGCTGCTCCTCACGTTCAGTAAGCTCTGCCAGCTCCTTCTCACGCTCCTGCTGCAGTCTGCGATTTTCCTGATACTTTAATTCGTATCCGTAAAGAAATTCATTGACAAACTGCTCATCCTCTTCGTAGGTTGCCAGCTGATCCTGCTGTCTGCGTTCTTTATAATTGATTTCAGAAAGCTGCGCCGTTACCTTTGCCTGCTCCTTTTCCAATACGCCTTCTTCGCAATAAATCGAAAAATTCTTGGAAATCAAGCTCATATCACCATTGCTCAGCAGTTCTCGTCCGTTGCGCAGCGCAGCCTCTTTAATCAGCGGGAACAGCAGCACACCGTCCTTTTCTCCCCGTAAACGCTCATCCTGCAGCACTGCGTCCGTAATCGTATCCAGCACAAGCGCATACGGTAAATACGGATAATCCTGCAACAGCTGTTTTCTCTGCTCCTCGCGCACACTCTGCAAATACTCTCTGCCTGTCTTGACCTGACATTTATGTCTTGTCTTTAAATATTCCTTCCAAGTGTCTGCCTCCGGAAGCTCCTGCAAGAATCCGCCCCATGCTTCCTCCTGCTATGCAGCCAGCCAACGCTCCAACTGACACTTCTTCCCGGTCAGCTGCTCTACTGCCTGTCTGCCCTTCTGCTCGCGCTCCTTCAGCTCTCTGCGCAGCTTATCATAATCCTTAACACCATATACCTCTGCCAGCTTATCTGCCTGCTGCTTCTTCACCTGATATATAGCAAAAAAGTCCTCCGAAAGTCCGCTTGCCTGATTTAGCTGCTTCCGCTCATACGAACAGGACAATAATTCCTTCTCTTTCTCCGAAAGCTTTGATAGCAGCTCCGTTTCTTTCTCCGCAGCCATCTCGCTCTTTTGCACCAGCTCCGCTTTTGCTTCTTCGCTGCGCTCCAGCAATCTCTTGCTGTCCTCTAAGACCAAAATGCCTACCTGACGCTTAGCCGCCCCGATTTTGGCTCCCAGCTCACCGATGCTTCTCTCGTAATCCTCCGCTCTCGTCTGGCTGACTGCCAGCTCATGCGACAGCTCACGCTCACGCTCATCCACACTCTTTTTGCGAAGTCGCAGACTACTGTAGCGGGTTTCCAGCTTCATCAGCTCCTGCTCCAGATTCTTCTGTCTACGAACAAGCTCCGCCTTCATGTGATGTGCCAGATATTTTAACTCCTCCAACAGGGTACTTTTCTCGGTCTGCATTGCATTCAGCTCAACCGTCGTTTCATCTCGTTTTGCTTTCTCCTGCTGGTATTCCAGATAGTCATTCATCGACTCGCGCAGCACCAGCTGTCTTGTATTCTTCTCCAGCTCCGTCCGCTCTCCGGTCACTTCCTTCTCCAGCAGCTTCATCTCCTGCTCCAGCTTTTTGGTTCGGGATTTATCTTCACAATAACGCGCCGCATCAATTTTCTCATGCAAAAGCAGAATGTCCTTTCCGACTTCCTCAAGCTCCTGCTCCAGTGCCTCCTCCTGCTCTGCACACTTCGTTTCCGATATTCCTGCCAACTGATACAGCTCTGCAATTTCCTTCTTTAACGAACTAAGACTCGCATAGACCTCCTTCAGACTCTCTACTCTCTCTGCAAACATAGAAAGCAGCTCCATCTGACGGTCAAAGTT
>JAFTQM010000093.1 GCA_017462755.1 Lachnospiraceae bacterium
GGTTACTCATAGAAACTCCTTCCACTGCTGTCAGAAGGTAGATACAACCTTATTATAGCTTTATGCAGAAGTAAATGCTGTTTGTGCAGAGGTAAATTCTACTGAAGAATGAGAGGGTGGAATTTAAGAATTCATTTTTGAAATGCGAAACTCAAGAATACTTTTTATTGAATTTTTCGTACTTTTCGTATATAATAAAAGTATCAAAACAAGTTATTTCGAATGGAGGCTTTTTATGTTGGAAAAAAGAAGGTCAAAACGTTTTACCGCCAAACTGGAGTTGGAGATTTCCTCTCTATTTCAGCAGGATAATGTCAAAGTAGAGAATATTAACGCACCGATTACAGTAGTTGATATTTCGAGAAGCGGCATCGGCTTTCAGTCTACCAGCAGTCTCCCTGTCGGCTACTATTTCAATGCCTGCCTGTCGCTTGGTGACGAGGATGCAAAGCTGTATTGTGTTGTTAAGATTCTTCGCTCCACCGATTTGGGCAATGGCATTACCTCTTACGGCTGCGAATATGTCGGACTGGCACCTGTGCTTTCCTTTATCTTCGACGAATTCGAGCAGAGCGCAGAGGAAAATAACTAATATTCTTTTTGACCACGATTTAAGGCGTTCCTTTCCAGAACGCCTTTGTTTATTGCAGCTTCTTCAAATTCATAATTTCCATACGATAAATGATTTCCTGCTTCCAATCAAATGGCCAGTCTATCACAAAGCCATTTATCAGCTGCAGTTCTTTCTGCGTCAAACGGTCCTCAATATCCCAAAATGCCTGCAAGGCTCCTTCGATTGCTCCTGACATTCCCAATCGTTCCCTTTCACAGCCCAAAAACAATTGTCTCCGCGTAATGCCAAGTATCCGGTCATGAAAACGCTGCACGATGCGCTCATTCTCCATGCCAATGCGCTCCGTCAGGGCATCCCCTGCCGCTCCGCTAATCGTCTGACGCAGCCATTCTGCCATATTGTTCAGCTGACTGTCGATTCCGATGGCAATCGCATAATCATAACACTCCGTTCCAAAATCCGGGGTTCGTTCTGACGCAGCCTGATAAATACACTCCAGCTTTTGCAGCAGAAGAGACTCGTTTATTTCTCCCGACTCATTCTGCATTAACAAAAGCTCCGCATATTCCATATATTCCTCCGTGGTAATTCCCGCGAAATCACAGGTCTTCCACCGCAACCGTTCATCGCCTTCCAGCCCATAGCGCATTACCGCCTCCTGCAATGCTGCTTCGTCATAATCGTACAGCATTACATTGGAAAAATGTTCGGTCAGCTTTCTAAGATTCAGGTCGTTGCACTCTCCGGCACCAAAAATAGCCACCGTCGTACCCGACTCGGTATACTTGAGCAGATACTCTGTTAGTGCCTCTCGGTATTCGCTCCAGTCCTCCCATGCATGCTCTATTTTCTGACGCGCCCGCAAATGCCGGTATATCCGCTTTGCTATTTCTTTTCGCTCTGCCATTCGCTCACCATCCTACGAAGCCGTCGCTCAAGGAATCCCGCCGGATACTGCCTATGCGACCTCACAAATCATCCGGCTCATTCTCTGCTCTACCTCTGCCACATAGCTCTCTGCCGTCTGTCGTTCCGAAACCTCCGGAATAAAGCCGGCTGCCATGTCCGCATGACCTCCGCCGTCTCCCATTCCTTCCAATGCTTTTCGTATCAACACACTGACATCGACCTGCTCCAATTCTGTTCGAACAGAAAACTTAATGCCTCCGGCACGATAGGAATGCACCAGACTCACCTTAACATTGGAAAGCGTCAACAAAAAATCCGATACCGATGCCATAACCGCTTCCGGACAATCACTGCCGACACTTGCCATTCCGACCCCATTTTCCAATCGCAGGGTATTGATTGCCGTTCGGTATGCCTCCAAATCCGAAAGCTTCAGACAATAATTTTCGAATATCTTCAGCTTGTCATGGTTCGCACGCTCAAACAGATAGGTAAACATCTGCAAATCCAACTGGGACACTCCGCGTGTCATATTGTGCGTATCCATTTTGATTCCGTAAAGCAATGCCGTTGCCACATCCTGCGACATCTCAAGCTCATTTTCCACAAAATAGCTTGCAATAATCGAAGCGCAGGCACCCACATCACTGCGGATGTCACAAAATTTATATTCTTCCAGCTTGCGTGTCTGATGATGGTCAATGCACGCAACCTCTTTTCCTACAAAATTCGCCATATTGATATTGCCGCGCTGACCATCTACAATGATGATTTCATCCTCCTTGGTCAAACGCAGTTCTGCTCGCGGATAAATCTCAATTTCCAAAAGCTCTATCATCTTCAGCGTATTTTCTTTGTCGATAATTCCCTCATAGCCTATCGTAACTTTTTTCCCTTTCGCTTCCAGCAGCACCTTCAAACCCATTGCACTGGCAAGAGCATCCTGGTCCGGATAATTGTGCATCTGTACAATCACATGTTCATTCGTCAAGCATTCCAGAAGCTCCAAAAGCTTATTCATTCAACTCCCAGCCTTTCTCCTCTTTCCGAAGTATCCTATGCTAAAAAATCCTCCCGAGTGAACAGGAGGATTTTTCACACCTATTATTTAACCAATCATGAATGTAATTTCAGCTTCTGCAAAAATCTTTTTCTCATCCTCTGCAGAATATGCCTTCGCAGTCGCAATCCCCAAAGGTCCCTTTATCTTAATCAGATTTGCCTCCAGCAGCATCACATCGCCCGGTACAACCTTGTTACGGAATCTTGCCTTATTTACTCCGCCAAAATATGCCGTCTTTCCGCGATATGCTTCCTCAGAAAGGCAGAGTACCGCACCAACCTGTGCCATTGCCTCTAAAATCAGCACGCCCGGCATTACCGGCTCTCCCGGAAAATGTCCTACAAAATACGGCTCATTCATGCTGACACATTTCTTTCCTACCGCACGCACTGCCGGCTCCAGCTCGACAATCTGATCAATCAGAAGAAACGGATTGCGATGTGGTATGATTTCCATGATTTCTTTCGTTGATAATGTCATACTTTCCTCCACCAATTAACCTTCAAACTTCTTACACAGTAATACTGCATTGTGACCGCCAAAGCCCAAGGAATTACTGAGTACGTAATTTACCGGCATTTCGCAGGCTTCCTTACAGTAATCCAAATCCATCTCTTCCTCACACTCGTTCAGACCAACGGTTGCATGTACATAACCATCCTGAATCGACTTCACACAGGTAATGAATTCTACCGCACCGGCAGCACCCAGCAGATGTCCGATCATCGACTTGGTCGAGTTAATCTTTACCTTGTATGCCGCATCACCCAATGCCTTCTTGATTGCTCTGGTTTCAAACAAATCGTTCATATGAGTTGCTGTACCATGTGCATTGATGTAATCTACCTGATCCGGAGTAATACCTGCCTCATTCAATGCAAAGGTAATGGCTCTGGCTGCACCGTCACCGTCCTCTGCCGGAGAAGTAATATGATATGCATCGGAGGTTGCACCATAACCAACCACCTCTGCGTAAATCTTGGCACCTCTTGCCATTGCATGCTCATAGGACTCCAATACTACTACACCGGAACCCTCGCCCATAACAAAACCGCTACGGTCCTTATCAAACGGAAGGGAAGCCTTCATCGGATCCTCTACCGAGCTGAGTGCAGTCAATGCACAGAAGCCGGTTACGCTCAACGGAGAAATCGATGCCTCTGCACCACCACATACCATCACATCTGCCTCGTTACACTGGATAGCACGCATACCGTCACCAATCGAATGAGTACCGGTTGCACAAGCAGTTACTACATTGGTACACTTTCCGCGTAAGCCATATGTAATCGATACATTTCCTGCTGCCATATTCGAAATCATCTGCGGAATCATCAACGGATTGGCACGCTTCGGTCCTTTTTCAATTAACTTTGCCGTTTCTCTTTCTGCTACCTGCAGACTTCCGATACCGGAACCGATACATACACCGATTCTTGTGGTATCCTCCTTCTCCAAATCCAGACCTGCATCCTTGATTGCCTCACCTGCAGCTGCTACCGCATACTGACAGAATGGCTCCATACGCTTTGCAGCCTTTGCATCCATATAATCGGTCGGATTGAAATCCTTTACCTCTGCAGCTACCTTTGCACGATATTCCGTTGTATCAAAATAAGTAATCGGTGCAATACCTACGGTCTGCTTCTTTACGTTATTCCAAAACTCCTCTACACTGTTACCAATCGGAGTAATCATACCCAAACCAGTTACCACAACTCTCTTCATCCTATAAAAACCTCCTAAGTTTAAGTTTTCCTTTCAAAATGCTCCATCACTCGTCCGTTTGTGCCTACACAAACGGATATATGAAAAGACTTACCTCATAAATAATCGCTCTAACCTCAGAGTCTTTTCATATTACATACCCATACCACCGTCAACCTGAATTGTCTGACCGGTAATATAAGCTGCCTTTTCCGAAGCTAAGAATGCGACTGTCTCAGCAATGTCCTCTACCTCACCAAAACGCTTTAACGGAATCTGTGCTGCCATGGATTCCTTTACTGCATCCGGAAGCTTGTCGGTCATATCCGTTACAATAAAGCCCGGTGCTACCGCATTTACCGTAATGCCTCTGGAGCCTAACTCACGCGCCAAAGCCTTGGTCATACCGATAACGCCTGCCTTTGCTGCACAGTAATTTGCCTGTCCTGCATTTCCGATGACACCGCTGATGGAGGAGATATTGATAATTCTTCCCGCCTTCTGCTTTAACATCTGCTTCGATACCAGCTTCATGCACTGGAATACGCCCTTCAGATTCGTATCAATAACCGCGTCAAAGTCCTCGGTTGTCATCTTCAGAATCAGATTGTCTCTGGTAATGCCTGCATTGTTTACGAGGATATCCAATCTGCCGTACTGCTTGATTACATCGGCAAACATCGCAGCCGCTTCCTCTTCCTTCGATACGTCTGCCTGATATACCATCGCACTGCCGCCTGCTGCTGCAATCTCCGCAGCTACTGCCTCTGCGCGCTCCTTCGAACCATTATAATTGATTACTACGGTCGCACCATAGCCTGCCAAGGTCTTTGCAATGGCACTGCCGATACCACGGCTTGCTCCGGTTACTAATGCAATCTTTCCTGCTAACATTTAATTTTCCTCACTTTCTAAAAGTGCAGTAAGCTTTTCCAAATCCTCTGCCTTATCGATATTGATGACCGTCTTCGAACGATCAATCTTCTTTACGAAGGAAGAAATCGTCTTACCCGGTCCAATTTCTACAAATACTTCCACACCGTCTGCAATCATATTCTCTACGCTCTGCTGCCAACGCACGGAGGAAGAAATCTGCTTTGCAAGCAGCTCCTTAATGCCCTCTGCCTCAGTTACATACTGAGCATCTACGTTCGCTACATATGGAATTTCCGGCTTGGAAATCTTTGTCTCATCCAATGCCACAAGGAGCTTCTCTCCTGCGGTCTCAAGCAGCGGAGAATGGACCGGACCACTTACATTCAGCGTAACCACCCTCTTCGCTCCCATTTCCGTCAGCTTTTCGGTTGCAACCTGTACTGCTGCCATTTCACCGGAGATTACTAACTGTCCCGGGCAGTTATAATTTGCAATAATTACCATACCATCTACCGATGCACAGGCTTCCTCTACCTTATCCTGCTCCATACCGAGTACGGCTGCCATAGCGCCAACTCCCTGCGGTACTGCCTCCTGCATCAGCTTTCCGCGCAGACGTACCAGACGGATTGCATCGTACAAATCCATAACACCTGCAGTTACCAGTGCTGCATACTCTCCAAGGCTCAAGCCGGCAGTTACCTGCGGCTTAATACCCATTGTCTCTATCTTCTTTAACATTGCACCAATGGTTGTAACCATCGCTGCCTGTGTATATTCGGTCAGATTCAATCTGTCGTTTTCTTCAAAGCAAAGCTCACACATGTCCATGTCAAGCAGTTCGCTTGCCTTATCAAACACTTCCTTACTCTCTGGAAACTGTTCATAAAAATCCTTGCCCATACCAACGTACTGGGAACCCTGTCCCGGAAATACAAAAGCTATCTTCTTCATCATAATCCTCTTTCCTTAGTTTTATACTAAACGTCTTTTTTGCTTCAATAATAATGCAGCAAATACAACCATCGTTGCCAATCCGGACAAAATCCCCGTCACTACAACCTTGTGCTTCAAAAGGCTGTGCCAGAAACCTTTGCCAAACAAATCCTGTTCCAGATAATTGTTCTCCAGAAATGCTACATCCAGTCCCGTCAGCAGCTCTACCAGCATTTCTTCCTTCATTTCTCAACCCCTGCCTTCCTTTTATAATTTACTACTCGATTTCACTAAATTCTTCCCGCATCTTTCCACGCAACCGGGAAAGCTTGCTATCCACCGCATTGACCGTCATCCCCATGGCCTTTGCAATGACTTTGGAGGATTGCAGATAGTAGTATTTTCGTATCATCAGCTCCCGCTCCTTCTCCGGCATCGCTCCGATGACCGTATTCAGACGCGCCATATGCTCCTTCCTGAGGATATCACTCTCGATATTCTGCCGCGCATCCTCACAGGTCTCTGCCACCTCTGAAATGTCTCCCTGCATTCTGCGGTCCTCATGCCGCTTTACATCCCGCAGCCGATTCAGCGCAGTGTTTCGTGCAATTACCTTCAGATAAGTCACGATGGATGCCCGCTCCAAATCATACTCTGCCGCATGCTTCCAGAACTTCAGCCAGGTATCATTCACACATTCCTCTACGTCCCTGCTTCGCTCACCGAGCACTCCTGTAATGAGATACACCAAAAGCTTCTCATACTTTTCTACCAGAATATGCAAACCGGATTCATCTCCGTTTTTGATAAGCTCTATGATTTCTCCGTCTGACATATCCAGCCTCCCCTACTTGTACACGATGCTTTAAAATATCTTGCAAATTTTTTTTGTATCCTTTGCCAAAACCGGTTCTTTTCCTGTTTTAGGCGTACATACTGTATATTATAACGCTTTTTGCGTTTTTTCGCAAGCAAAGCGTTTTATATTGTACAAATCTGCATTATATCGTTCAATGCATTCTCCCCCAAATCCGACGCCAAAACCGCAATTACCTTGTCTCCCGGCATTACAAGCTGCGATTCCTTTGCCCGGTTCAATGCATATTCCAAAAGCTCTGCCGGTGTTTCCACCTGCTTTGCAGCCACCGGCTTAATTCCCCAAAACAACTTCAGCTGGCGCATTCCCATCGGCTCCATCGTCGCTGCAATAACCGGACAAGCTGGTCGGAAGCTGGATAGCATGCGTGCCGTCCTACCGCTTTTGGTCATCACAATGATTGCCTTTGCATCCAGATACTCTGCCGCACTATAAGCCGAGGCACACACTGCATTGGTTACGTTTCGCTCCAAGCGCTGATGGTCCTTAATAAAGTACTTGCTATAATCAATGGACTTCTCCGCAGCCAATACGATCTCCGCCATCGTCCGGACTGCCTCAATCGGATAGCTTCCTGCCGCCGATTCCCCAGACAGCATCACTGCCGTCGTTCCGTCATAAATCGCATTTGCCACATCCGACACCTCCGCTCTGGTCGGACGCGGATTGGTGATCATGGACTCCAGCATCTGTGTTGCGGTGATTACAAGCTTGCCTGCTGCATTGCACCGCTCTATCATAATCTTTTGAATCGCCGGTAATCTCTCAAACGGAATCTCCACTCCCAAATCGCCTCTGGCTACCATGATTCCATCGCTCTCTGAAATAATTTCCTCCATATTTTCGACACCCTGCCGATTTTCAATTTTACTGATGATGCGAATCGCCGCACCACCGTTCTCCTCTAACAGCTTTCGCAGCTTTCTTACATCCTCTGCCGTCCGCACAAATGAGGCCGCAATATAATCCACCTGCTCTCGAATGCCAAACAAAATATCTGCCTCATCCGCCGGACTGATATAAGGCATCGGAATCTCCACATTCGGCAGATTGATACTCTTATGGTTGCTGATTCTCCCGCCATGCAGCACCCGACACTCCACCGCCGTCCCGCAAATGCTTTCTACCTGAAGCTCTATTTTTCCATCGTCTATCAGAATCCGGGTACCCGGTTTAACACATTGCGCCAGCTTTTTATAGGTCACTGCCACGCGCGATACATCTCCGCACTTTTCTTCCTCAGTATCCAGCACATAACGCTGCCCCTCACATAATTCCACTCCACCGTTTTCCAGCTCCCGCACGCGGATTTCCGGTCCTTTGGTGTCCATCAGCAGTGCAACCGGCATATTCTGTTTTGCACTCATCTGGCGCACCCAGTCCATCCTTCGTTTCTGTTCTGCATGCGACCCATGCGAAAAATTGAGCCTCGCACAGTCCATTCCGTTTAAAATCAGCTCCTCTATTTTTTCTTCATTATCCACTGCCGGTCCCAAGGTACATACAATCTTTGTCTTTCTCATAACCTTCTCCATTTCTCTGTGTCATTTTCTTGCCTAATACCACAAAAACACTGACGTAAGCGTTTCCCTAGAAGTATTCCACTCTGCTCTCTAAAATACAACAGCTCCACGCATTTTCTCCACATGACATTTTTCCGTACCTCTTGTTTTCTCAAAACACAAATGCTAAAATGATTGCAGATGAATGGATTTTTAAAGGAGAAACATTATGACCAGACATATGGATTTTCGAATGTCCAGAGAAGGACTTTTGGAGCCCGGCAATGCGGTAACTCTAAAGGAATCCTCTCTTAGTACCCTCGCAGGTACCGTATATTATTACACCATCATTCCGGCTCTTGCCATGTCAAACAATACCCCCAAGCAACTAAAGGCATTGACCGGAGTTGTGACCGAAATCGTTCCTTACGGTAGCGAATGGACCGTAACGGTTGCTATCGAAGAACCGTAAACAGCTCTCTTTTCATCTGCGCCGCAAACTCTTTTTCGCACAACCCAAAGCACCGTTGCAGAATCAGTTCATTCCGCAACGGTGCTTTCTTACTTCTTATCCGCTTTTTTATCTAAATTAATCCGCAATGACAATATCTCCGGAAATCAATGAGAAATCCAGCAGACTGCCTTCTGCTCCGCAGCGATGCTCGCCCTTGCCTGCATCGTTTTGCACCAAGTCATTATAACGGAAGTTAACATCTCCGTGCGTTTGCAGATTTGCGAGGAAGCCTCGGTTCTTATTCTTCAAATGGAAGTTGACCTCACCGCTTCTGGAATGGATTCTGGCTCTGGTATCTCCGTTCTGTACGACCACAATATCACCGCTCGCCGTACTTACCTCCATCTCATTGAATGCCCCGCGCAGACTGATTTCTCCGGAAGTGGTGGATGCACTCAGGCGCTCCGTAAACAGCTTTGGTACATCTACATCGCCGGAAACGCTCGTAACAATCGAATTCTGAGTCTGACACTCCGTTACCATTACATCACCACTGGTCGAAGCCGCCTTTAAATTACGGCTGTCAATCCGCTTTGCCGATGCATCTCCCGAGGTACTGCACACCTCTAAGGTATCGGATTTGCAATTTTCTGCATCTGCGTCACCACTCATGCTGGTTGCACTAATCTCACGCGCATCAATAAACTCAACTGCAACGTCGCCGCTCATACTGCGAAACACAGTCTTCTGCGCCTGAATATATTCGCCTCTGACATCACCGCTCTTGCTTGCTGCCAGCAGCTGCTCTGCACTCGTTCTCCGCACTACCACATCACCACTCGTGGATTCTACATTGGTATGCAGACTCTCTCCGCCAAGCAGTTCTACATCTCCGGATAATGTCTTAAGCTGTAACACCCGGACATCCACATTCTCTGCCTTGATGTCTCCGCTCTTACCATCACAGGTAATACTTCTCATCCATTCCGGTACATAGAGCTTTAATTCCAGACTGCTGGTAGAATCAAATACGCCACCCAGAATCGAAAAATGATTTTTTCTCTGAACCTCTTCGTTTTTCGCTACCGTCAAAAACAGTGTATCACTGGTTCTTCTCTGATCCAACCGATATACAATCTTACTTCCTGCGCTGCCATGATTCTGGTATGCATAATGAAATTGATTATCGGTGGAAGGATAGATATATACATCTGCCTGCTTCGCATCAATCGAAACATTCTTGATTCCCTCTGCTTCCCGCAGTACCCCGGTGCAATCGCTCACATACGACTCGTACTCTCTGTTTTCCATTTCCTGACGCGATACCTCGTCCGCGGTCGTATGCTCATATACAGTACGTTCTGTTGTATGCTGAACCTTGGCATTCTCCTGTCTCTTTTGGTATGCTTCCTCACTCTCACCGGACTTCTCGTAGCTGTTAAACCAATCACTAAACTTGCTGAATGCCTTGTCAAACTGAATCGACAGCTGACCTACCACATCGTTTACCACCTTTACGGTTTTTTCGGTAAATTCTCCTGCCTTCTTGGCATATTTCTGCGTATCGCTGCCATAGCTCCACTTTTTTCCCTGCGTCGTATCCTGCTGTGACTGCTCTGTATGCGTCTGTCCCGCATCTGCTTCGTTCCAAGCGGCTTCTGAATTGTCATTCCAGCGGTATGCCCCGGAATACTTTTCCTGCGAAGCTTCTTTTTGCACTGCTTCTTCCGGTGCTGCCTCACTCGAATGCTCCTCTATCGTTTCCTCCTGTGCTGCTTCGTGGGAATGCTCCTCTATTACCTTCTCTTCCTTCTGTACAAACTGACCTAATTCCTGTACAAATTCCTCAATGCTTCCAAGCTCCGCAATTACCTCTTCCTCGGTTCTGCCATCTTCCTTCGCACGTTCGAAATGTGCTTCATAATCCTCCATAATCTCTGCTGCCGTACTTGCCTCGATTCCTTCCAAAGCCTTAGAAAGCTTCTCCATATATTCTTTACGATTCATGCTAACCTCCGTTCTCCCGCATTGCGGTATTTATTCTGCGGCACCCTCTGCGCCCGACTCAATCACTCTCTCCACTGCCTTTACAAATTCCTGCCATTCTTCTTTCAACGTCTTCTGATATTCTAACCCTTTTTCGGTGAGATGATAATACTTTCGTGCCGGACCACTCTCCGATTCCACCAGATAGGTTTCCACATATGCTTCATCCTTCAGACGCTTTAATACCAGATACAGGGTTCCGGTCGCAATCGTCATTTCTTTCGAAATGGCTTCCGTAAGCTCGTAACCATACCGGTCCTCCCCTGCCAGCTTTGACAAAACACAAAGCTCCAATGCTCCTTTTTTAAATTGTGCGTTCATGTCTTCCTCCCTTTCAAAACTGTCAGGTTCTCTTGTGATGAATACATATTATCACATACTATTCTACATTGCAACATATTATTTAAAATTAATTATTAAAATTTGATTAGTACTTTGCAAATATCTTCAAACATGCTTTAATAATATGTATCAATGTCTTTAAAATAAAAGGGGGAAATTTCATGACCAAAGAATATCCAACCAACATTGCCGGAATCAAGATTCGCTTTGTAACGGAGGGTGATGAGCCTACCGTCCTGCATTTTATCAAAGCGATTGCAGAATATGAGAAAATGTCCGAATGCGTCGTTGCAACCGAAGAAGACCTGCACAAGGCCATCTTCGAGCAACGCGCCTGTAATGTACTGCTTATCGAACATTACGGCGCGCCTGTCGGCTTTTGTCTGTACTTTCATACGTTTTCTACCTTTTGTGGCAGAAGAAACCTCTATCTCGAAGATTTATTTATTAATGAAGATATGCGCGGCATAGGAATCGGTCACGAGGTCTTCCGCATTCTCATGCAAATTGCACTCACCGAAGGCTGCCAACGCTTAGAATGGGTCTGCTTAAACTGGAATGAACCTTCCATCCGTTTTTATCAGGGACTTGGCGCCACCCCTTTAGAAGAGTGGACCACCTGGCGCATGACTTCCGAAGACATGAAGCAGGCATTAGAGGGCAAGCCTGATTTGACACCTTCTCAAACACCAGCAACTACGGAACGGCATCCCTTTTTCCACCCTCTGAGAAACCAGTAAGGCTTACCATCTTTACGAAAATACAGTTCACTCCAAACAGAATTTTCTACATCGGGACATTTCAGATGCCCCGTCATTTGATAATCTACTTCGTGGATTTTGGATAACATGGCGTGATATCCATCGTCAAGTTGTTCCCGCCCATCAATATCTATGTATCACTCACTTTTCCCTTATTTTTTTCCCTCATGAAAAAAAGTAAGGGAAAGGCTATTTTTTCTTATCTGCGAATTTCTTACATTCTATTTCCATTCTTTTAAAATCTAAGCACTGCTCTCTTGCTGAAAATTTCTCACCAGATACATACTTCACATACAAGACATTAGCTGTATTTGTCAAATCTCTGGCGTACTCATTGCACCATTCCAATTCTTTTATTAATAGCTCCTTTTTCTTTCTTGTATCTGCATTATCATGCTTACGAATTTTGGTATCTATCTTTTGAATTAATACATCTTCAACCGGTATCATAAGATTAAAATTTAAAACGCCTATCAGTTCCCCATGATATACAATCTTCTTGAAATCAATCTTATTTCTCATCTTTTCATGCTTTTTCTTTGGCTTAGATAATGGAACACAATATTTATGTTCATTACAAATAACAATAACTCCAAGAAAAGGACGCTCATCCTTGCCAATCTGAGGAGATACAGATAAAACTCTATCATCTATATTATGTAAATTTCTAATGTATTTCATATCAATACGATACACGTCCAATGGTGCTTGAATCATTCATTTCTCCTTTAAAATATTTCAAGGACTATGTTTCCATAGTCCTTGAATTTAGTGTCACCGTAGCGACCCTAACGCTTTTTGAACGTCCACTTATGGGCAGGACTCTCCTTTATTAAAATTATACCAAAAGCAATTCATTTGTCAATGAATTTTCAATAATTTATATTGGCAGATGTGAATCTGTTTACATGTGATTCCCATATA
>JAFTQM010000094.1 GCA_017462755.1 Lachnospiraceae bacterium
ATCTCCGTACTGGCCCTGCGGGCGACGGTCGCCATACTGGCCCTGTGGACGACGATCTCCGTACTGACCCTGTGGACGCTCGCCTTTCTGGCCCTGCGGACGACGATCTCCGTACTGACCCTGCGGACGACGATCTCCATTCTGACCCTGTGGGCGACGATCTCCGTACTGACCCTGCGGACGACGATCTCCGTACTGACCCTGTGGACGATCTCCATTCTGACCCTGTGGGCGACGATCTCCGTACTGACCCTGTGGACGGCGGTCTCCATTCTGCTGTGGGCGACGCTCGCCATTCTGACCCTGTGGGCGCTCGCCATTCTGCTGTGGACGACGGTCTCCATTCTGACCCTGTGGACGCTCGCCATTCTGCTGCGGACGACGCTCGCCATTCTGCTGCGGTCTATTCTCTGTATTCTGTACCGGTGCTGCCGGTTTCTTTTCGACTGCTGCCTGCTGCTTTTCTACCGGCTTTGCCTCCTTTGGGGCAGTCTTCGGTACAAATGCATTGCGCACAATCGCAATCTCATTATCCTCTACATTGCTGCTTGCGGATTTTTTCTCAATTCCTTTTGCCGCCAGGACATTTTGGATTTCCTTCGACGAAATCTCTCTGCCCATATCCTTTGTCAGCTCTTTTGCTAACTCATGAACTCTCATTTTTGCCATATATTCCTTTTCCTCATTCTCGCACGATTTTCTGCTGGCACAAACCCGGACGCACGAACTCAGGTCTGCTTTCTGCCTCTATCCACTCTACTACATTTCCAGTACCCTCAAATGCTTTTCCATTGCCTTTGCCATTCCCGCATCCTTTACTGCCACCGATGCACGGAATTCCTTTCCGATTGCATGACCCAGGGTGTCCTTCGCAGCAAAGCAATGAAACGGTACTTTATAATATTCACACATATTTCGAAACTGCTTTTGGGTATTGTCGGAAGCGTCCGCTGCTACAATAACCAGTGCAGCCTCGCCCTCCTTTACCGCCTTTTCCGTCGAAAACTCTCCGCTTCCCAAATATCCGGCCTTTTCTGCCAGACCAAGCAGGGACAGAATTTTCTTCTCCGCAGTTAATCTTGCCAATAATTCCTCGTTCATTTCCATCTTAGTCCTTCAGCTCGCCCTCCAATGCGTCATACACCTCTGCCGGTATCGCAATCTTTAAGGAACGCTCCAGACCCTTTGTCTTTCTTGCCTTCGCCAGACACTCAGCCGACCCGCATATGTATGCGCCTCTGCCGTTCTTCTTCCCGGTTGTATCGATGACAATCTCATCCTCCGGAGTCTTAATGACACGTACCAGTTCCTTTTTATTTTTCATTTCGCCACAGCCGGTACATTTCCGCAACGGCGTCTTTTTCACTACTGCCAAAGATGCTCACCTCTTTTTCCGGTCTGAAATATTATTCATTCTCGTAAGATTCCTCTTCGTAGTACTCATCCTCATAGCGCTCGCCGTCTTCATAGTCACCCTCGTAGGAATCATTATATTCTCCCTCGTAATAACCATTCACCTGCTCATCGCTCTTGATGTCAATCTTGTATCCGGTCAATCTTGCTGCCAGTCTTGCATTCTGACCCTCACGACCGATTGCAAGCGAAAGCTGATAGTTCGGTACGATTACTCTTGCAGTCTTCTCTTCGATATCCACATCCACCGAGATAACCTTTGCCGGACTCAATGCATTCTCAATCAAGGTAGCCGGGTCATCGCTCCAATTGATAATATCAATCTTCTCGCCACGCAGCTCGTCTACGATTGCATTTACTCTGGCACCGTTGATACCTACACATGCACCTACCGGATCTACATTCGGGTCATTCGAGCTAACTGCCATCTTGGTTCTGGCACCGGCTTCTCTGGAGATGCTGCGAATCTCTACAACACCATCTCTTACCTCTGTTACCTCAGCCTCAAACAATCTCTTAACCAGCTCTGGATGTGTTCTGGAAACCGTAATCTTCGGTCCCTTCGTTGTATCCTTTACTTCTACTACATACAGCTTGATACGCTCGGTCGGACGGAAATGCTCTCCTTCGATCTGCTCATTCTTGGTCAGCACTGCATCTACCTTACCCAGATTGATGCTGATGTTGTCTCCAACATAACGCTGTACAATACCGGTTACGATATCCTTTTCCTTCTCAAAGTACTGATCATACAGCACCTTTCTCTCTTCCTCACGAATCTTCTGCACGATTACCTGCTTTGCCTTCTGCGCTGCAATACGTCCGAAGTTCTTTGGTGTAACCTCTACGTTCACCAAATCACCGATATCATACTTCTTTCTAGGAAACTTGATTCTTGCCTCTGCCAGAGAAATCTGTACTACCGGATCCTCAACCTCCTCCACGACTTCCTTCTCTGCATATACATTGAATGCTCCGGTTTCGCGGTCAATCATTACCTTGATATTGTCTGCTTTTCCGTACTGGTTCTTACAGGCAGTTACCAGAGAGTTTTCAATTGCCTCCAGCAAAATATCCTTGCTGATATCCTTCTCCTTCTCAATCTGATTTAATGCTGCAATCAATTCCTTATTGCTTTCCATTTCTTCACCTTTCCCTTTCTTTTAAAAATCAATCGTAAGACGTACCATTGCTACATTACTGCGCTGCAACACAAGCTCCGTTCCATCCTCCTGTGTGATGGTAAGCGTTTCCTTATCAAATGCTTTTAACAGCCCTACAAAATCTTTTTTCTTATCCACTGCCTGATACAGCTTTCCTTCCACTTCTTCTCCAATATTCCGTGCAAAGTGCTTATCCTTTTTTAACTGGCGTCCCAAGCCCGGAGAGCTTACCTCAAAAATATAGGATTCCGGAATATAATCCATTGCGTCCAGAAGCTCATCGGCTCTTCGGCTTACTGTCTCACAGTCATTGACGGTAATACCGCCCTCCTTGTCAATGTAAGCTCTCAGGTACCAGGTTCCGGCTTCCTTTACATACTCCACATCCACCAGCTCAAACTGCAATTCCTCCAAAATCGGCTGCAGCAGCTGCTCGGTCTTGCTTTCATATTCTTCTCTCTTTGTCATCCGTACTCACCTCTTTTCCCTTCTTTTCGCAATTTCTTCTGCGAAACACTCTGCCATATTCTGCTCTCTGGCTTCCCTATGGCAAAAACAAAGAGTGGACTTACGCCCACTCCTTATAATACAGTATCATTACATCATATTTAGAATACCCTATTTTTCTAAAAAAGTCAAGTTCCTTTTCAGATTTTTCGCACCGTAACCTCTCCTGTCGTCAGGGTTTTGCAACTTCCGTCGGTCAGCTGTACGACTAACCCACCATTTTGGTTCACATCTAACACAAGCGCTTCCTCCGGAGGTTCATTCATAATGCGTATCTGCTGCCCGATTAACATCGAATGCTTCCGATAATCCTCCATAAAGCTGCGTTCCTGCAAATCCTGCAGGACTGCAAAGATTTGATTCACAATCTCTGCTACAAGCTCGTTGCGGGATACGGCTGCCCCGTCGTCATACAGCGCGCCTGCAATTTCTCGCAATTCTTCCGGAAAAGCGTCCGGCGGCATGTTAAAATTTATGCCGATTCCCGGAATGACGCATTCGACTCTGCCACTCTCCTGCGCCGTAACCGCTTCGGTCAAAATTCCACAAACCTTTTTCCCGCGATAATATAAATCGTTGACCCATTTGATTTCTGTCGATATACCGCATACCTGCTCAATTGCCCGTCTCACTGCTACACAGACTGCCGTAGTCAAAAGCACTGCATCTGCCGCCTGCAGCTTAGGCTTTAGCAAAAGACTCATGAGAATCATTTCTCCCGGCACCGTCAAAAAGCTTCTGCCTCGTCTGCCTCTGCCTGCCGTCTGACGCTCTGCCACAAACAGCACTGTTCCGTCTATCTTCTGCGCTGCCTCCTTTGCCAGCAGATTCGTCGAGGTCGTTTCCTCATATACACAAATCGGTATTTCCTGATATTCCTTGTTCAGAAAGGAGCGAATGTCTTTCTCCGATAATCTATCCTGCTTCAACTCTCCCAGACCCCTTTCATTTCACACAGCGCAACGTTTTTCCGCGCGATTCGCACTACTACCTTAACGGCTCAATCTGCCAATCAATCGGCTCCTCGCCGTTCGCCTTCAAAAATTCATTTGCCTGACTAAAATGCTTGCAGCCAAAAAATCCCCGATATGCCGACAACGGGCTCGGATGCGGCGCCTTCAAAATCAAATGCTTCGGATTGGTCAGCATCGGAATCTTGGACTGTGCAGGTCTTCCCCAAAGGAAATACACAATCGGACGATCCTGTGCATTTACTGCCTGAATTACCGCATCCGTAAACTGCTCCCAGCCCATGCCCTGATGAGAATTCGCCTGATGCGCCCGTACCGTCAGTACGGTATTCAGCAGCAAGACTCCCTGCTCTGCCCATTTTTTCAGATAACCATGCTGCGGAATCGTACAGCCCAAATCATCCTGCAGCTCCTTATAGATATTTTGCAGGGACGGCGGAATGTCCGGCTGATCCGGCAATACCGAAAAGCTGAGTCCATGTGCCTGATGCTCGTTATGATACGGATCCTGCCCTAACAGCAATACCTTTACCTTGGATAATGGTGTAAAATGAAACGCATTAAATATATCATCTGCCGGCGGGTAGATTATTTTGGATGCATACTCCTGCCGGATGAACTGATACAGCTTTCCATAATACGGCTTTTTGAATTCCGCACTCAGCGGCTCCAGCCAGTCATTTTCAATCATTGCCATAATCTTACCTTCGCCTCCAAATTCCTGTTTCTTTTGCTGTTTCTGTACTTTACCACATTATACAGTCTGCTTACAGACGCACACTTACACCGCGCTCCCGCAGATAGCTCTTTACCTGATTGATTTCCAGCTCCTTATAATGGAACAGGGACGCTGCCAGTGCGGCATCTGCTTTTCCTTCCGTCAGCGCATCATAAAAATGCTCCATATTTCCGGCACCACCGGAAGCAATAACCGGAATTGATACATTTTCTGAAACCATTCGGGTCAGCTCTAAATCATATCCATCCTTGGTTCCATCGCAATCCATACTGGTAAGCAAAATCTCTCCGGCTCCCAGTTCATTTGCCTTGATTGCCCATTCTACGGCATCGATTCCCATATCCACCCGGCCGCCATTCTTAAAAATATTCCAGCCGCTTCCGTCTGCACGGCGCTTTGCGTCAATGGCAACCACAACGCACTGGCTTCCGAATTTGTCTGCCGCCTCCGAAATCAGATTCGGATTCATGATTGCTGCGGAATTGACTGCAACCTTGTCCGCTCCCTCTCGCAATATCATCTTAAAGTCATCTACGGTGCGGATTCCACCACCTACTGTAAACGGTATAAATACGGTCTCTGCTACCCTGCGTACCATATCAAGCTTGATGGTGCGTGCATCGGAGGACGCTGTAATATCCAAAAACACCAGCTCATCCGCACCCGCTTTTCCGTACTCTGCGCCAACCAGCACCGGGTCACCGGCATCCCGCAGATTCACAAAATTGGTTCCTTTTACTACACGTCCGTTATGTACATCCAGACATGGTATAATTCTCTTTGTAAACATTGATTTCTTCCTTTCTGCCTCTATTACCAAAACTCTGAATTTCTTCGCAAACTCGTTGCGAATCCATTTCTCGTCCTACCTACAGTAAGCTTGCAAAATTCTTCAAAATTGTCATTCCCGCATCTCCGCTCTTTTCCGGATGGAACTGACATGCAAATACATTTTCCCGCTCGACCGATGCATGAATCAGAGTGCTGTATTCCGTTGTCGCGGCTACCTCTTCTTCGTGCTTTGCCTGCAAATAATACGAATGTACAAAATATACATATGGATTCTCCGGCAGTCCCCGAAACAATTTTGCATCCGGTGTTACCTTAAGAGAATTCCAGCCAATATGCGGAATCTTCAAGCCCTCTTTGTCCGGAATCCGAAGCACTTTTCCTTCCAGCACAGATAAGCCCGATACTCCCTTGCTTTCCTCACTTTCTTCAAACAACAACTGCAGACCCAAACAAATTCCCAAAAAAGGCTGATTCTGTGCTACACTCTGATGAATTGTATCCACCAGTTCATAATGTCGCAGTTTTTCCATCGCATCTCCAAATGCTCCTACGCCCGGCAGCACAACACCATCTGCCTGCAAAATTTCTTTCTTGTCTCTGGTAATGACTGCTTCCTCACCCAAAAATGCGAATGCTTTCTGCACACTTTTCAAATTTCCTGCATCATAATCGATAATCGCAATTTGCTTTTTTCCCATTCCTCTATTTTCCTTTCTCAATCAGCGAACGCTGCCAAAAGCCCTTCAGCTTCTGACAGCGTTTCTCTTTTTTGTTGTTCTGCTATCTGCGTTTTCTTTCTGCAATTGTCGCAATCTCATAAACCATTCGGGTATACTCCTCCTGATTTTCGATTGCCGCCAGCTTTACTGCCTCTAATTCGGACAGCTTATATACGTCCTCCAATTGCTCTACAATTTCATCACGCACATAAAGCATATCTTTTTCAATTCCCAACAAGGACGCAACCGTAGAGTACTTCTCATAGCGGCGCAATCCCTTCAGAAGTGAATCCAATGCCTGCGGATATTGATCCATCTCATAATAACTCTCAAAGGAATTCAGCTGCTTGTATGTATACATCACGGTCATAACCTGAAGATAAAAATCCTCATCCTCTTCACGAATGTTCAATCCGTAAATGTTTTCATATGCATCTCCATAACGTTTGTTACCAAAATCCTCCTGCGCGCTCTCCATCTTTACATTATAGCTGTAAATATTGGTACCAATTAAAATCGCTGCTGCAAGAATTGCAAACACAACAAATACAATGGTTGCACCGACACGATTGATTCTGCCCTCATCGTTTTCGATTTCATCAATCAGATTTTGGATTTCCTGTTGCTTCTTATCCTTGATTTCCTTCTTTTTACGCGCAGCTTCTGCTTTCTTTTCTGCTTTTTGCTTTGCTTTTTCTGCTTTCTGCTGCTTGGCCTCTGCTTTTTCCTGCGCTGCCTTTTGTTTCTTCTCTTCTTTTGCCTGCGCCGCCTGCTGCTTCTTTTCTTGTTCTGCGCGTTCTTTGGCTTCTGCATCCGCGATTACCTTTTCTTTCATTCTGGCAATCTCTTCTTCCGAACGCTCCGTCTTTATATTTCCAAAAACACGTTTAAAGAAGCCCGGCTTTTTCGCTTTCTTCGCTTTTTTCTTTTTGCCCTTCGCATTCTGCTCCGTGCCTTCTTCCTCCGAAAGGGAATCTACCGCACGCAATGTATCCGAAAAAATATCTTCGATATTTTCTGCAGGCTTTCTTCCTGCTTCCAAATCATCTTCCGTACCGTATTCCTCCGAGAGTGCCAGCACATCCAGAGCATCCTCCTGCGCTCCCATTCCTTCCTCTTCCGAGGAATTCATGGAATTTAACAAATCTAAAATATCCTGATCCATTTCACCTTCTGCTTCTGCCTCACCCTCCGGCTCAGCATTTCCTTCTGTCATTGTCATAAAATCTTCGATTGACGTGGCATCCTCAGCTTCCGGCATCTCCTCCGATACTACAGGTTCTTCCATCGCCGAAAACAACTCCGGCTCTACGGACTCTTCTACCGCCAAAATATCGTCTGCTTCTGCAGTCTCTTCCAACACCAAACGCTCTTCAAGCTCCAGCTGCTCATCCGAAACTGCCGATTCTTCTAACGCCAGACTGTTTTCTAACATCTCTGACTCTGCCGACTCTTCAGAAATAAGCTCTTCCAATTCCGATAATTGCAATGCTTCTTCTTTCTCCATGCTCAAAAGATCTTCTGCAAACATCTTATCGAAATCCATATCCGAATCGGAGCCTTCCTGAATACGAGTAATATCATACCTGCCTGCATCTGCCGAAGCCAACCGGTCAAAATCCGACATATCCTCCGAAAACATACTGTCCAAAGACTCCATATCGTTCTCTGCTTCTACTTTTGGCTCTTCTGCCACGGTCTCGATTTCCGGTTCCTCAGACACCATACTCTCCGCATCCAATGCCAATATATCGTTCAGCACGTCCATATCGCTCACAGACTCTTCTGCTTCTTCCGATACTTCACTTTCCGCATCCAATGCCAATATATCGTTCAGCATGTCCATATCGCTCACAGGCTCTTCTGCCTCTTCCGATACTTCGCTTTCCACATCCAATGCTAATATGTCAGCCAGTTCCTCAACTCCATCATGATCTGTTATGGTTGGCTCAGATATGGCATCTTTCTGAGCTGCATCCAGATACGCTTCGTTATTCTCTTGTTCCATGCAATCACTGCAATATTCCTGACCATCCGGTATTTCTGCATTACATTTTAAGCATCTTGCCATCCTGCACCATCCCAAAACAAATTATTATGTATATCTGAATCTTTCAATATATTATCTCAACAACAATTTATCAATTGCTTCTACCAACTGACCAATTTCCGGCTTGGAAAGCTGCGCATCTGCTCCCAGTGCTTCGCCCTTTCTGCGCATCTCATCATTTACCAGAGAGGAGAAAATAACAACCGGAACATCCTTCAATTCATTATCAGACTTAATCAACTTCGTCAGACGATGACCGTCCATCTGCGGCATCTCAATATCCGTAATGACACATTTTACACGGTCGGTTACATTGCCCTGACTCTTGTACGACATCAGCAGCTCCCATGCTTCCTGTC
>JAFTQM010000095.1 GCA_017462755.1 Lachnospiraceae bacterium
CCGGTGCCGGAGTCGGGGTCGCCGCTTCTGTCGTCGGAGTCGCCTCCGGAGTCGGACTTGGACTTGGAGACGGGGTTGGACTCGGAGTCGGGGTTGGGCTCGGAGATGGGGTCGGTGTCAGTGTAATCACACTCTCCGTCTTTTCCACATAGCTGCTGGTACAAAAGCCGACAATCTCCGTCTCATCACGGGTAAAACGAACCTTGTACCATACCTTATCGCCTACCATCTCTTCACCGATGATGACTACCTTATCGCCTGCTTTTAATTGAACCTTTTCTCCGTTATGCACTACCTGATCATTGTCCTGACCTGCTCCGACACGCACATTCACGCGTCCGCTGGCATAGCCTTCATAAAACTTATCTGTATAATCCTCTGCATATACGGTATATGGTGTATCTATCACACTTCCTACTGCCACTGCTGAAAGTCCAAGACATACGCCAAGCTTCAGACAGCAATATATATTTCGTAATTTGTTTTTGTTTTCTCTCATGCGATCAGTTCTCCTTCCACTCCCTATTGTACCAGTGTTCCGGTCTGATGTCAAAAGATTTCATCGAAAACTGCCGGAAAGATAAGTAATAAACTGCTGTGCCGTTCTGCCGGACAAACCGCCGTGGCTCAATTCCCACGCATTTGCCTTCAACAGAAGCTCTTCTTCAGAAAGTGTAATCTCAGGATGCTTCTTTGCCAGCTGGCGTACAATCTCAAAATATTCCTTTTGTGTCGGTGCGCTGTAATTAATCGTCACACCAAAACGTGCCACTAAGGACAGCTTTTCCTGCATCGTATCGGAGCGGTGCAGCTCATCCTTTGACATATCCGACCGATCGCTCCAGGTTTCCCGAATCAGATGTCTGCGGTTCGAGGTCGCATAAATCAGTACATTATCCGGCTTTGTCTCCAGACCGCCCTCAATGACTGCCTTTAAGAATTTATACTCAATCTCAAATTCCTCAAAGGATAAATCATCCATATAAATGATAAACTTGTAATTGCGGTTCTTAATCTGTGAAATTACCGTGGACAAATCCTCAAACTGGTGCTTGTAGATTTCAATCATACGCAGTCCACGGTCATAATATTCATTCAAAATTGCCTTGACGCTGGTGGATTTTCCGGTACCGCTGTCACCAAAGAGCAAAACATTGTTGGCTTTTTTGCCCTCCACAAAGGCCACGGTATTGTCAATCAGCTTCTGCTTCTGCAGCTCGTAGCCCACCAACTCATCAATATGTACCTCTTCGGTATTCGTAATCGGAAACAATACCACCTCGCCCGCCTCCTTGCGGATACGGAACGCCTTATTCATACCGAATTTTCCGACACCATAATCGCGGTAAAAGCCGGTTACAATTTCAAATACCTCTTCGCTATCTCCTGCATTTGCTATCATTCTGCTCAGCTTACGCACTTTTTCGCTGACATTCCGATTGTAGCTGCGCTCATTCTTTCCGATGGCACGATAATTGGTAATCGTCGAAAAGCAATCAATTCCCAGCTTTTCCTCCAGCGGTGCAAAATCATAGTGGAACAGCTCCTTAAAAATAACAAAATCACTCTTGGCAAAATGATTTACCGTTCCCTCCTGCGCACCTGTTTTCTCACAAATCATGCTAAATGGATTTTCCACGGTAGCTAACAGCCATGCCAGATAATTCTGCCAGAGATTTTCATCAAAACCATATTCGGTTGCTACATCAAGCAAACGATGAATCTGCTCATAAATCGCCGTTACCGCATCCTCATCCGCCAGCGTATTGCGTTCATACTGCGCTATAATATCTGCCAGCCGGAACAAAATACTGTCCCGGCTGATGTTCTTGTAAATCACTAACTTCGATAACTTCTTGTACATACTATGCCTCATCCATATATATTTTTCCCATCGAATTGTAAAATTGCAGAATTTCAGTTTGCAAAGCAAACTGTCATGTGAACAGACTTCCCTACATAGACCTTTACATTTCTCCAAGTCTGCCTGCTCAGTTTGCAAAGCAAACTGTCATGTGAACAGACTTCCCTATAAACTCCTTCTCGTTTCTCCAAGTCTGTTCACATTACATTCGATCCGGTGCTTCAAAGCCCAGCAAATCAATACATACCTCCAGCACATTGAGCGTCAGAGTAATCAAAGAAATCCACTGTGCCTGCTTATCTGCATCCTCTTCTCCGATAATCTTATTCTCGTGATAGAAGCTGCTGAACGCATTTGCCACCTCATAAATATACTGACAAATCTTATGTGGTGCCAGCTCCTCTGCCGCACGCTCAATCGTATCCGAAAATCGGGATACCGTCAGCATCAGGTCTACCTCGCCCTTGGTAAACTCACGCTCGCCGGCCTTTATAAAGCCCTCAATCGCTGCATGGTTCTCTGCGTAACGATTCAAAATCGACTTAATACGCACCATCGTATACAGGATATATGGTCCGGTATTTCCCTCAAAGGAGGTAAAGCGCTCAATATCAAAAATATAATCCTTGGATGCCTGATTCGATAAATCGCCGTACTTGATGGCAGCCAGACCAATCGTTTTTGCTGTCTCGCGTGCCTCTGCTTCCTCTACGGTACGATTCTCCATAATCTTATCGTATACCGCATCCTCAACCTCCTTTAAGAGGTACTCCAGACGCAGCACACCGCCATCTCTGGTCTTGAACGGCTTGCCGTCCTTTCCGTTCATCGTACCAAAGCCGATGTAATCCATCTTGGTCTCCTGCTTCACATAGCCTGCCTTTCTGGCAGTACGGAATACCTGCGTAAAATGCAGCTCCTGACGCTTATCCGCCAGATAGATGTACTGCTGCGGCTGATACAGCTTTTCTCTCTCGATAATTGTCGCCAGATCCGAGGTTGCATAAATCGCAGCTCCGTCCGATTTCCGCACGATACATGGAGGCAGCTCCTTAGAATCCCCCTCCTCTGCAATATCTACTACCATTGCACCCTGACTCTCGTATGCGATGCCTCTCGCAATCAAATCCTCAATCATATCCGGAATATACGGCTGTGCATCACTTTCACCCTTCCAGAGGTCAAACTCTACATTCAGATTGTCGTAATTTTTTCTCAAATCCTTCAAAGAAACTGCCATAATGTGCTTCCAGATTGCAGTAATCGCAGGGTCACCATTCTGCAGCTTCACGGTTGCCTGATGTGCGCGCTCCTTAAATGCCTCATCCACCTTGGACTTACCGGATGCTGCCGGATAAATTTCCTCTAACTCGCTGATGGTAAACGGTGCCTCTGCCGGATATTCTCCGGTAAAGCTCTCATCAAAATACGGAAGCTCCGGCTTGCGGTCGCGCAGCTCCTCTACAATCAGTCCCATCTGCAAGCCCCAGTCGCCCAGATGCACATCGCCGATTACCTGATTGCCCATATAGCGCTTCATACGCTTTACCGCTTCACCGATAACCGCAGAACGCAAATGTCCGACATGAAGCGGCTTCGCTACATTTGCTCCGCCGTAATCCACAACAATCGTCTTGTCCTCCGGTTCACACCCCATCTTATCCGCCACGCTCATCTCTGCCAGATAATCGGACAAAAAGACATTGGACAAACGGATATTGATAAATCCCGGCATAACTGCCGCAATCTCTGCAAACATCGGATTTTCCTTGCAATTTGCCACGATTTCCTCTGCAATCGCAATCGGTGCCTTCTTATACTGCTTTGCTGCTGCCATCGCACCATTGCACTGGTATTGGCAGAGGTCCGGACGGTTCGATACCGACACCATACCAAATTTCTCTTCATAGCCACAGGCAACAAATGCCCGCTTCATCTCTTCTGCAATCTGTACAATAATCTTCTTCAATTTGAACTCCATTCTGAAACTTTTTGTTCCACACATTTTCTTTTCCATCCGGGCGATTACACTTCATCAACAAGCCCGAACAGTCCTGCAACACTCTATTACATAATGTCTACATCTGCGGTATAATCCACATTGTCATAGTGGAAACCAAACATATGATAGAAGTCTTCAAAATAACCATCAATATCGGCATACTCGTGTACATTTTCCGTACTAATCTGCTCCCATGCCTTCTTTACTGCTTCCTGTACCTCCGGGCGCATTTCGTAATCATCCATACGGATTCTGCCTTCCTCATCCACCGGTACCTCTGCCAACGTCAGACGCTCACGGAACATACGCTCCATCTGTGCGATGCAGTCCTCATGTAAGCCCTGCTCCTTCATTACCTTGTACAGCATGCTCATGTACAATGGCACAATCGGAATTGCGGAGCTTGCCTGGGTTACCAGACCCTTGTTAACCGAAACATAGGATTTCAAACCAAGCGAAGCAAATTCTTCACGCATTTCCTTCGCCGTCTGCTCCAGATGCTTCTTTGCCTGTCCGATGGTACCTGCAAAATAAATCGGATGTGTCATCTCCGGTCCAATGTAGGAATATGCCACCGTCGTTGCATTCTCTGCCAGTACACCGGCATCGGAAAGTGCCTGAATCCAGTCCTTCCAGTCCTCACCACCCATTACCTTTACGGTCGCAGCGATTTCTTCCTCGGTTGCACTCGTTACGGTTACCTCTGTAATCTGATTGTTTCTCAAATCTAACGTCTTATTCGTATAATCACTGCCGACCGTCTTTAATACCGAATTATAGGTCGTGCCATCCTTGTCCGTTCTGCGTGGCGCAGCCAGACTGTAAATCACCATATCTACCTGACCCAAATCCTTCTTAATCTTCTCGATGGTTTCCTGCTTGATTGCCTCAGAGAATGCATCTCCGTTGATAGACTCTGCATACAAGCCCTCTGCCTTTGCGAACTGCTCCATCGCTCTGGTATTGTAGTAGCCCGGAGTCGCCGTGCGCTTCTCGCTTGCTTCTTTCTCAAACATAATACCCAGTGTTGCAGCTCCGTATCCAAATGCTGCCGAAATACGGGATGCCAGACCATAGCCGGTCGAAGCACCGATAACCAGCACCTTCTTTGGCTCATTCTGTCCCGGTGTACGACGTGCCTTTACATACTCAATCTGACGTCTGACACTCTCCTTGCAGCCCTCCGGATGCGCCGTAATACAAATAAATCCTTTTACCTTTGGTTCTACTATCATCTCTTTCTCTCCATTTCTATCTGATTAATTCAGTGCTTCCTTAGATATACTGCTTAAATTCGCCGTCCTTTAAGCTTTCTTCCTCAAAATAATCCCCTACAATGTCATGCTTTTTGGCCTCGGTACGAATTGCAAGTCCGCCAAAAAAGGTCTTGCCGGTAATATGTACGGTTCTGACATCCTCGCCCTCATAGTCATCTACCAGCTTCGCAACCCCTCCACAAATGCAGGTCGCTTCATCGCTGACATTTACGCCCTCCGGCAGCTTGATTTCGATACCGCCAAAGCTGTTGTGCAAATCAATGTACACATCCTTTTCCAGCTCTGCCTTACTCAAATCCAGACAGATGCCGCCGACAAAGCAGCGAATATCCGCTCCCGCAAAGCCCTCCGTTACTTCGATGGACTTTCCGTTACAAAATACCTCATAAACCTTATAGCTGCTGTCCTTCGTCGCTGCTTCCTTCTGCTCCGCAATCTTTCTGCGATGCGCACCGTAGGTCTTTATCAAAGCACCCACCGCTGCCAATACGGCCGCTGCACCAAGCACCTTGCCAAGCACTGACTTTCGGGCTGGATTTCCCTGTTCTGCATGATATTCCGCCATACCTTCACTCCTCTCTTCTTTGCAACCATTTTATCAGGCAATTCGATTAAAAATACCCCTGTTACTGCTTTTTCTTGCATTTTTCTCCTGCACTTCAAAGCATTTTGCCGAGAACGCTCTGTTCCGGCTAAATCCGATGAATAAAGAGACCACTGCGAAGCTTCGGCTCAAACCAGGTCGATTTCGGAGGCATCAGCATACCTGCATCCGACACTGCAAACAGCTCCGAAATAGAAGTCGGATACATCGAAAATGCCACCGTCATATCGGACGCTACCCGGCGCTCTAACTCCTTCAAGCCTCGGATGCCGCCGACAAAATCAATCCGTTTATCCACACGCGGGTCACCGATTCCAAGTACCGGTGCCAACAGCTCTCGCTGTAACAACGCCACATCCAGCGACTCTACCGGGTCCGCCTGCTGCAGAATCTCATCCTTTGCCGTCAGACGATACCATGCATTTCCCAGATACATGCCAATCTGCCCCTTCTTCTCCGGTGCATACGGCATCTCTCCTAATTTTTCTACTTCAAATTTTTCCTTCACGGTTTCCAAAAAAGCAGCCTCGCTCAAGCCGTTCAAATCCTTTACTACCCGGTTGTACGGCATAATCATTAACTCTTCCTCCGGGAACAATACCGACAGGAAATAATTAAATTCCTCCGTACCGTCATAATCCGGATGCTCTGCGCGACGCTTCAAGCCTACCTTCACTGCCGAAGCCGCTCTGTGATGTCCGTCCGCAATATAGATACTTTCTACTGCTGCAAAGCCCTCCTGTATTGCCGCAAGCTGCTCCGGAGTACTGATTTTCCACACATTATGCGTGATGCCATCCTCCGAAGTAAAACCATACAGCTTCTCCTGCTGCTTGACTGTACTTACCACTGCTGCGATTGCTGCCGAGGAACGATATGCCAGAAAAATCGGACCGGTCTGCGCACTGCAGGTATCCACATGACGAATACGGTCCTGTTCCTTTTCTTCTCTGGTATTCTCATGCTTTTTAATCACATTATTCAGGTAATCATCAATCGAAGCACAGGCAACAATACCGGTCTGATGCCGCCCGTCCATAATCAATTCATATATGTAATAGCACCGCTGTCCCTCTGTTACATAGACACCGTCCTTTATCTCTGTTTCGAGCATCTGTGCAGCCTTCTGATATACTTCCTCTGCATACATATCATAATCCTCTGCAAACTGTGTCTCCGGACGGTCAATATTCAAAAACGACAACGCATCCTTCTCTGCCGCCTCCTTTGCCTCTCTCCGGTTATATACATCATACGGCAATGCCGCTACTCTGTATGCCAGATGCTCTGCCGGTCTGACCGCATCAAATGGTAAAATTACAGCCATGCGAATTCCTCCTCTGAAAATATACAATAGATATATTATATCAAATGACTTTCTCAAAATCAACGTTCCTTTCCTGCGAATAAAATAGCAATTTTTGAGTAGCCAATATATAAATTTGATTATCTGTTTTTCGTGCATATTGCACAAAATTCATCCCTTCTATCCGTTTCAGAATTGACGTATTGCATAATATATGATATATTTGAATTATGGATAGGTGCTTTTTTCCCTGTCAATAAAAAGTATTATAGAGGAGGATTATTTATGAAATTCAAGAAACTCATGGGCTTGTTAATGGTTTCTGCTCTGACTGTCAGCTCATTGGCAGCCTGCGGTAAGGAATCCGAAACAAACACGGAACCAACCAAGGAACCTACCAAAGCTGCAGAAGCGACTCCGGAACCGACCAAGGCTCCTGATCCGACTGCAGAACCTACAAAGGCTCCGGATCCTACGCCGGAACCAACCGCAGAACCTACTCCGGAACCGACCAAGGCTCCTGAGGTAGAGACTGTTTACAATTTTGACGCTTCTGCAAAATCTCAGTCCCTGTATTTCCAGGACAGAGGCGGTGCTTATGCAAAGTGGTTCAACGAGGACGGACATGACAGTGAGCAGTGCTTCTTTGTTACCAACCGTACTTCGAACTGGCACGGTACTTCCTTAAGCATCGACGACCAGTACATCGGCAAGGTGCTTCACGTTTCCTACTGGGCAAAGCACACCAACGAATCTCCGATTACCATTTCCTGTACCTTACAGGTAAATAAGCCGGATGGTGCTCAGGATTGGCCGGAAAGAGCCAGCATGGATGCCGTTCCTGCAAACGAGTGGACTTTAATTGAAGCAGATGTGCCGATTTATCCGGAAATTACCGGTCCTATGATTTACTGGGAAGCTACCGAGACCTATGATTTCTATATTGACGATGTCGTAGTTACCGTAGTGGATGGTGCTGTTGCTGAGCGTCATTATGAAGACGTCGTAGTTGAGGATAAGTCCGGCGTACAGTCCATCGGTCTTACATTCAACGATGACAACTTATTCTTCGGTAAGCGTGGTGACGGTACCCCTGCTATCGTTGCAGGCGGTCAGGATGACGACTACTGTATGGAAGTTACCGGACGTACTGCAAACTGGAACGGTGCACAGGTTGACTTAAGTGCTTATAATCTTGCAGGCAGAACCATTGATGTTTCCTACTATGCAATGGTAACCGAAGATACCGATGTAAATGTTACCTTAGAGGAAAATTCCGATGCAGGTACTGCTTACAATACCATCGTTGCTTCCGGCAACTTAACTCCTGGTGAATGGGTATACTTAACCGGTACTCTCGTGGTTGGCGAAGCTACTACCAAGCCGGTGCTTTACTTCGAATCCAGCTCCGCTACTGCAAGCTTCAAGGTTGACCGCGTAGGTATCTCCTTCGACGGTGCAGAGGTTGTATTCCCAGAGGGCGGCGCTACTTCCGGTGAGACTGCTTCCTCCGATGCGATCAACCTTTCCTTCGCTGATGGCAATATGTTCTTCGGCAACCGTGGTGACGGTACTCCTGCCATCGTAGCAGGCGGTCAGGACGATGACGCTTGTATGGAAGTTACCGGACGTACCTCCAACTGGCATGGTGCAGAGGTTGACCTTTCTTCCTACAACTTAGCAGGCAGAACCATCAACATCTCCTACTATGTAAAGTCCAGCGAGGCTGTAGAAGTTAATGTTACCTTACAGGAGGAATCTCCTGCAGGTACCGGCTACAATCGTGTAGCAAGCTCCGGTGTGCTTACTCCGGATACCTGGACTCAGGTTAACGGTACCATCGTTGTGGGTGCTGATACCACTAAGCCGGTGCTTTACTTTGAATCCGATTCCAACACTGCAAGCTTTATGGTAGACGTTGTATCGATTACCTTTGAAGGCGAGACTGCTTCCGCAGGCGGCGCAACCGAGACCACCGGCGGCGGTGCAAACGAGGTTGCAAACGTTGCTGTAGAGCCGGGTGCTGTAGTTTACTACAACAGCTTTGAAAATGCAGAAGGCAACTACTTAGATGGTTCCAATTCCTACAACTACGCTACCAACGAGAACGCTGTAGGTATCGCTCATGGCGGTAATGAATCCGTACTCGTAAAGAGCCGTGAATATGACAACGCAGGCTGCGGTCTGAGAATTTCCTCCGCAAATGGTCTGAACATTACCGATTTAACCGGTCGTACCGTAGAGCTTTCTGTATGGGTATACTTTGAGGATGGCGCTTACACCGTGGCACCGGATACCATCAACTTCACTATCTGGAACAGACAGAAGAAGGTTGATACAGACGCTGACGGTAATGCAGTATATGAAATCGCTTTAGAGCAGGTTGTAAACAAGGGTGAGTGGACACAGCTCGTAGCTACCATGCAGCTTACCGACGGCATCGACAACGGTATGCTCTTAATCGGTACTCAGGGCGAGGAATCCGCTACCGGTTATCTCTCCGCATACTACATGGATGAGATGCAGTTAAAGGTTATCGAATAATTACTTACAACTCGTAATTTTCTTATACCTCTTCTGTGAAAGGGTTTGACCCTTTCCTAACACAAAAAAACGGAAGCAGCAAATTCGCTGCTTCCGTTTTTTTGTGTCCTTTATTTATTACTCACTAAATTCCTTTGCTACACTCTTTTCCTTGGTTCCGTCAGCCATAAACAGCTCATCGTCTTCCTCTACATAGTAGAATACCTTGCCGTTCATCAGTACCATTCCGTTTACTTCGTCCGAACTGGATACCTTCTGCTTTTCCTTGCCGTCCTTCGATACATATAACGTACCTACTTCTTCATCATCGTCATAATCACCGAGGAAATATAAGTTATTGCCTGCAACAACCATTCCGCTGTAATCGTCATCGTAAATTGTAACTGTCTTCTTGCCATTAAATACTACGATTTCTTCCTCTTCGGTATCATAGTAATATACCTTGGATAAATCCGGAGTTGCATTAAAGCTTCTCATATACAAATCACTTGCGATTTCTTCTGCTTCCAGACTCTTCTTCAGATTCTTTACCTTGTAAAGATCCTCGCCCTTGTAATAAATCAGGGAATTACCATCCTCAGATACCTGTGCTGATATATAACTGGAAACAATCTTCTCTGCTACCATATCCTTGGTAATATAGTACAGACCATCATCAATCCGGCATACCAGATTGCTCAGCTTTTCTGTGCCAAGTACCGTTACCGATACGGAGCTGTAATCATAGATAGATGCGGTATAGGACTGATACAGACCATTGGTCGGAACTACAACTCTACAGCTGCCCTTGGTTGTTACTGTCTCATCTGCTTCCTTACCCTCGTTACAGAAATAAGTCTTGCCGTTGTAGCTGTACATCATCTGTGTGAAATCCTTGTTGAAGACAATCTGGTCTGCACTCGATGCCAGCTTTTCTGCATCCTTCTTCTTTGGAAGCACATAGATATTATCGTTCTTTCCATAGTACAGATACTTTCCGCCATTGGATACTGCTAACGGCTTTGCGCCCTTCACGCCGTCGCCCTGCTCTTCGCCCTTTACGAACAAATGGCAACGCTCGTTATCATCAATGAAAGCTACCGTCTTTCCATCCGGAGAAATTACATAACCGGAAGCAAAAACTCCGGACTCAATCTTCGTACTCTTCTCCTTCTCGACATCATACACATACAAATCGCCGCATCCGTTATCGTAATCATCACAGTCCTTAATGTAAGCAATACCAGCTCCGGTCGTAGAAATCTTAGCATTCGCTACATCCGAATCAATCTCTACAAAGCCCTTCTTCGTTAACAGATACAGTTCTTCATCATCACTTATCAGAATCACCTTGCTGCTATCCATCGAAATCGCTTCTCCGGAATAATAATCACACTCCGGACCCTCAATCATCTTTCCGTCCGCGGTAAAGATTTTGATTGCTTCCTCTGTCTGCATAAAATTCACAGCATCATCACCGAGTGTATCAAAGCCACTCTTGCCTCCTGTAAACATACGAAGCAACGTAATCGCTGCAATTACTACAATTGCTACAACCGCAATCGTTGCAATCAGCTTCTTGTTCAATGGCTTTTTCGGAGCCTTCTCTTTTTCCGGCTTCGCTGCTACCTGAGTTTCCGTTGCCGACTCCGGCTCTTTTTCCTCCTGCACTTCTTCTACCACAAACTCCGGTACCGACTCTTCTAACGGAGTACCGCACTGTGGACAAAATTTGCCGTTGTCGCCTTTGTAACCACAACTCTTACAAACAACCATCTTTCTTTTCTCCTCCATATGTAATTTTCTTTGGAATTTAATAAAAATAAAACTCCACCAATTATTATTTTAAAGCACCAAACACCCTACTGTCAAGTATAGAAACAATATACTGTAAAGATACTTTCTCACAAAAGCCAAAGAGGATAAGAGCCAAATCCTCTTATCCTCCCTATGTACTTAAATGTTTTTAAAATGCTGAACTTCATTCTTCAAATCATTCGAAATCTCACGATTACTCTCGGCATCTGCCCTGATATCCGCCAGCATGGATACCAGCTGTCCGGTACTATCTGCTACTAAGACAACGCCCTGTGCAGTTTCCTCAACCGCGATATTGATACCATCGACACCTTCTGCCGTATCCGTCAAATTCTGTTCCATCTGCTGTGCACGCTCCTTGAAGCTTGCCAGCATATCACTGATGCTGTCCGCATCATCATGGTACTGATTCGACACTCCTACAAACTTGTCGTAATCTGCCAAAATCGTCGTATCAATAAAATGAAGCATTTCATTTGCATTCTTTGCCAGCTGTCCTACCGCCTCCGTTACCATAGCACTGATGCCCTGAATATTGTTTGCGGTATCCCGACTATTGTCTGCCAGCGCACGAATCTCATCCGCTACCACTGCGAAGCCTCGTCCGGCTTCTCCTGCTCTGGCCGCCTCAATCGAAGCATTCAACGCCAGCAGATTGGTCTGACTGGAAATCGTCAAAATCTCTGCGGTCAAGCCATTAATCTTCTCTACATTACGGCTGTTCTCAATCGCAGCCTCCAACAGCTGCTTATTGCTGCTCATCATCTGAATCGTGCTGTCCTTGCTCTGGATTGCCTCATCCTTCAGACCACGCGCCTTAATCTTAATCTCGCCTACGAAGTCATTGCCTTCCTCTGCCATCCGGTTCATATCCTGTGCATTATCCAGCATATTCTGTGTACTCTTGTTAATCTGGTCGATCGTAGCCGAAATTTCTTCCATACTTGCCGACATCTGCTCCATCGCTGCCGAAACATCGCCTGCACCACTCTCCGACTTCTGAATATTCGCATTGATATCGTTTACCTGCTCATCCATTGCCTCCGAGCCGGCCTGAAGCTTCTTCATAATTCCCTGCAGCTGATCCATAAAGCTGTTGATACCGCTCACCAGCTGTCCGATTTCATCCTTCGATTTTACCGAAAGACGCTCCGTTAAGTCACCCTCGTTATTAACAATACCCGTAATAATCCGATTGAGCTGCTTGCTCGCATGCTTGGTCGGCTTAATTACCGAACGACGAATCATCAGAATTACTATAATCACAATCAACGCCAAAGCTCCCAAACAAATGACACTCATCAGCAGAACCGTCGCTGCAGCCTCCACACTCTCCGCTGCCAGCTCATCTGCCTTTGCATTCAGCATTTGGATGAATAACTCCTGTTTTTCCTGCAATGCCGTAGCCAAACTCTCTGTCTTTTCATTCGTTTTGGAAGCACCTGCCAAATCTCCCGCCAGATACTGGCTGGCCAAGGACATAACATTCTCCTCGAAATTCGACATCTGCTTTTCATAATCCTTCAGTGCCTGCGAAAGCTCTTCATCCTTACACTTTCTTACACAAAGAATCTCCATCTCCTTAAAGGTATCACCAATGGTCGTCGCATAGGTAATAATCTGCTTTGCAGCTGCCGTTGCCTTCGCCTCGTCCGGTGTCAAAACAATCAAATTACCATTAATACGCGCTTCTCCGCTATTTCTGGTCACAATCTCGTTTTGTACCTGCAACTGCATGTAAAAATCCGAAATATTCGCAATCGAATCCTTCATCTGCCTAATACCCAGAATTGTTATGGCTCCATATCCCATTACTACCAATAAAATAATCAGAAGCATGGAATACACCTTGGTACCTATGTGCTTTTTCATAGTTTTCGTCCCCCTTGTATTGCGCAATCTAAAATATAATTTCATTATACCGTTATTTTTCAGAAATTAAAAGGTCATTTTTACAGTTTTTTGTACCTTTTTCTCTTTTTTCTATAAAAATGACGGTAATCTGCCCCTGTATTGTTTAGAAAAAACTAAACTAATATTTTTATCTGCTTTCAGAGATACTAACTCCACCGATATACAACCTCACAATAAAATGGAAACTAGTAAAAATAACACCGACGGAATGGAGACAAATATGAAATCACTATGGCAGGCAGATGTGACTCTGCCAAACTTTCCAACGCTAAAAAACGATACCCAGACCGACATCCTGATTATCGGCGGCGGCATTGCCGGACTTCTGACGGCATATTTTCTGCACCAACGCGGTATTCCGTATCTATTGGTTGAAAAAAATCGCATCGGCAGCGGAACGACTGCCGGCACAACCGCCAAACTAACCTATCAGCATGGTCTGATTTATCATAAGCTGCTTGCACAGTTCGGATTAGAAACCGCCCGGCTTTATCTTCGTGCCAATCAGGCAGCCTTTCAAAAATATACGGAGCTTTGCCAGTCCATCGATTGCGACTACGAAGAAAAAGATAATTATGTGTACTCCCTTGACCAACCAAAGGCGCTGGAGCTTGAGCTGGATGCATTGCAAAAACTGGGATATCCCGCCCGCTTCTGCCCCGAGCTTCCCCTGCCGCTGAAAACAACCGGAGCCGTCTGTTTTCCCAATCAGGCTCAGTTTCACCCGCTCCGTTTTCTGGCAGAAATCACAAAGCGCTTGCACATTTATGAGCATACCTTTGTCCGTGAAATGGTCGGTACTACAGCTATCACCGATTTTGGCAAGATTGAAGCAGAGCAGGTTATCATTACCACTCACTTTCCGTTTCTGAACAAACACGGAAGCTATTTTCTCAAGCTGTATCAGCACCGTTCCTATGTCCTTGCACTGGAAGCTGCCCAGAATGTGCAAGGTATGTATGTGGATGCGAGCAAAAACGGATATTCATTTCGCAACTACGGAAATCTGCTGCTTCTTGGCGGCGGTGCGCATCGAACCGGAAAACCCGGTGGCAACTGGAGCGAGCTGCGCGCCTTTGCACGTCAAAACTATCCCACCGCAACCGAACGCTATCACTGGGCGGCGCAGGATTGCATGAGCTTGGATGACATTCCCTACATCGGCCCTTACTCCAAACGCACTCCAAGGCTCTTTACCGCCAGCGGCTTTAACAAATGGGGCATGACCGGCGCCATGCTGTCTGCCATGCTGCTCAGCGATATGGTCCTTGGCATTAACAATGATTTTGCCAAAGCCTTTTCTCCTTCCCGAAGCATCCTAACCCCTCAGCTCTTTCTTAACGGTTTGGAATCTGTCAGCAACCTGCTTTCCTTTTCTTCCAAGCGCTGCCCTCACCTTGGCTGCGCCCTGAAATGGAATTCCGCCGAGCATTCCTGGGATTGTCCCTGCCACGGCTCCCGTTTCTCCGAAACCGGTCACAACCTAAACAATCCGGCAAACGGCGATATGAGGCAATGACTTGATTTTACCACAAACCTCACTACTTTCTGCGGTACACAAACTAAAAAAATATGTTATAATGTTCGAAAAAGCAAAGCAAGCAAGACGAAAGTTGAAGCACGGAAACACTTTTTTGTTTCCGGTGCTTCAGAATTTCGGCTTGTGCCGCGAGCAAAGCGAGCAATAAAATCGAACGTATGTGAGATTTTAGAGCTTTGCTTTTGGAGGTACACGGACTGCGACTAAGGCTTCGTTCCGTAAAAAAAGCAAAGCGAGCAATAAAATCGAACGTAAGTGAGATTTTAGAGCTTTGCTTTTGGAAGTACACGGACTGCGACTAAGACTTCGTTCCGTAAAAAAAACAAAGCGAGCAATAAAATCGAACGTATGTGAGATTTTAGAGCTTTGCTTTCATCAACGTACATTACATATTTGGAGGAATATCAAATGTTCAAGAAAAAACTGACCCGCTTTACCACCCTTCTTCTGAGTGCTGCCCTACTGACAGCCTGCGGCGGCAAAGAAGATACCCCGACACCAACTCCGGCACAGGATATCCAGACACCGGATGCAACTCCAACCCCGGAAGGAAGCTCCGGCTCCGAGGCTTCCCCATCCGAGACCACACCGGCTCCAACCCAAGCAGCCGATGCCAATGAAATCCCGACTACCGGCACCTTCGTATCGACCGTACCGGGCGAGGAATGGAGCTACGGTCAGGTCGCAGTCGGCGGCGGCGGTTTTGTAACCGGCGTATTTGCCACCTGCGAAGAGAACGTATACTATTCCCGAACCGATGTCGGCGGCGCTTACCGCTGGGATGAAAGCGCACAGGCTTGGAAGTCCTTAAACTACTGGGTTTCCGAAGCAGATGTCGGATACCTCGGTATTCACGGACTTGCAGTTGATCCAAACAACGCAGCAAATGTATATCTGCTTGCCGGAACCGAATATTTCAGCGACGGCAGAACTGCATTATTAAAATCCTCCGATTACGGCGAAACCTTTACCGTAGTCGATTTGAGCAACATGATTCGTGTACACGGAAATGCGATGGGACGCGGAAACGGTGAGCGAATCGCCGTTGACCCAAACAACAGCAATATCCTGTTTGCCGGCGGCAGAACCGGCGGTATGATTAAAAGCACGGACGGCGGACTGACCTGGAGCAGCGTAAGCTTCCCGGTAACCACCACTGCCAACGGCTCCGGTATACATATCATCGTATTCGACCCGAACAGTGCAGAGGGCGGCGCTTCCCAGCGCATTTATGCTGCCGTTTCCCAAAAGGATACCACAGAAGGCAACCTCTTTGTATCCGAGGATGGCGGTAACACCTGGAACACACTTGCCAATGCCTACAACAAGGCAATGCCACAGCGTATCAAGCTCGATTCCGCGGGTAATCTTTATGTTGTGTATGCAAGCGCAGAGGGACCTTGGAATGCGACCTCCGGTGCCGTTTACAAGTATGACGCAGCGACCAAGGAAGCTACCTCAATTGCACCAAGCACCCGCGCCTTCGGCGACCTTGTCATCGACCCAACCAACGAAAACCGTATGCTTTTAGTAACCACCCAGAACTGGAACAAGCAGCCAAACGGTGCGTTCGGTGACAATTTCTTTGTAACCACCGATGGCGGACAGACCTGGACCAATATCATCGAAAAGATTACCATGTCCACCAACGATATGCCATGGATTGCAGATTGTGCCATCCACTGGTGCTGTTCCTTAGCTATCAATCCATTCAACCCGAACGAAATTCAGGTTACCTCCGGTAACGGTATCTTTGCCTGCGACAATATCTGGGATGCAGCTCCTGCATTCTACTTCCAGTCCCGCGGCATTGAAGAAACCGTTCCGATGGATATCATCACTCTGCCGGATTACCCACTGGTATCCGCAGCACTCGACTACGACGGCTTTGTCCATGAAGATATTTATACTCCGGCGGAGCGTCATGCCGACAAGATTGGTTCTACCACCAGCATTACCATTGCCGCTCAGAATCGCAACTACTGGGCAAAGGTCGGCGGAAGCAGCGACGCTATGGCTCTGACCTATTCTACCGACGGCGGCAAGAGCTGGGCCAAAATTACCAATTCTCCGGAAGAGGGTAAGACCTTCTACAACGGCTGTATTGCCTTTAATGCCGACGGCAGCCGCCTGTTTTGGAATCCGGAGGGCAGCATCCGCATTTATTATACCGAGGATTTCGGCAAGACCTGGGCACAATGTGATGGTGCAAAGGGTCAGAATATGTACATCATCGGTGATTCCGTCAATCCGAATTATGTATACGCTTACGGTAACAACAAGCTCTTTGTCAGTGCGGATGGCGGCAAGACCTTTGATAAGGCAGGCGGCAGTCTGCTCCTCGCCGAAGATCGTCTCTGCGTTTCTCCGACCGAAGAAGGTACTCTCTACGTTCCTAGTGGGGCAAAGCTCTACAAGATGACCGATTACGGCGAGACTGCAGTAGAAATTCCGGGCATTACCTCCTGCAAATGCGTCGGTCTCGGTAAAGCAAAGAACGACGGAGACCCATATGTTATTTATATCTATGGTAAGGTAGAAGGCAGCGGTGCCACGGCTATTTACATGACCGAGGACAACGGTGCTACCTGGGTACGCGTAACCGACGAAGCACATCAGTTTGGCGGTATGGGCAACGGTGACTTAATCAGCGGTGACCTCAACGTTTACGGCAGATGCTACATGACCACCGTAGGTCTCGGCATCGCATACTGCGACAAAATTGAAAAATAAAACAATAAAACCGACGGTAACTCTAAAGCTTACCGTCGGTTTTGTGACTCCGAAAGCTATTCTTCGCTTTCTTCATCAATATTCTCTATCGCAAATTCGCAACACTGCACTATCAGCTGATTCAGCGAAATATTTTTCTCCGCCGCCAGCTTACTCAACTCTTCTAACAATTCCACCGGTAGGCGGAAGGTGCGATTTGCATATTCCTGTTTCTTAATTTTAAACTTCATAATAATCACCCACTACCATTTTAGTGTAAATTCAGTTGTATAGATACACTTTAATTTAATAATTTTGAAAAATTTGCTATTTACACACAAAAAACAGTTGCAATAATGATATGCAGGTGTTAGAATAAATATGTGCTTATGTATAATATAATTAATTCGATAAATTGCAACCACACACAATTCCCTGCGGTATATTGCCGCAGGGAGTTTGCATTTTCTTACATTAATTATTATGATACATTTGCGACTGCTTTTCAAGCAATGTCAAATCATCAAAATAATTGATTTTCATTGCCTTTTTCACTTCATCCAAAGTCTTTGCCGCCTCCTCACGCGCCCGCAGGCTTCCTGCTTTCAAAATATCGTAAACAGAAGCAATATCCTTTTCATATTCCTTTCTGCGCGCCCGAATCGGTTCCAGCTCTTCCTGAATAATTTTGTTTAAAAGCTTCTTGAGCTTCACATCTCCCAGACCGCCTCTCTGATAATGCGCCTTCAATTCCTCCAAATTCCTATATTCCGGCAGATACCGTTCCAAATGCTCCTCCCTACAAAAAGCATCCAGATAGGTAAATACCGCATTTCCATCAACACGCCCCGGGTCCTCCACACGCACATGCAGCGGGTCAGTATACATACTCATAATCTTCTTCTGCACCTCTTCCGGCGTATCCGCAAGGTAAATACAATTCCCAAGTGATTTGCTCATCTTCGCTTTTCCATCCGTGCCCGGCAAACGCATACACGCCTCATTCTCCGGCAGCAACGCCTCCGGCTCTACCAGCGTCTCTGCATATATGGTATTAAATCGACGGACGATTTCTCTCGTCTGCTCGATCATCGGCAGCTGGTCATCTCCCACCGGTACCGTTGTCGCTTTAAACGCCGTAATGTCTGCCGCCTGACTAATCGGATAACACAAAAAGCCTGCCGGAATACTTGCTTCGAAATTGCGCATCTGAATTTCCGCCTTTACCGTAGGATTTCGCTGCAATCTCGATACCGTTACTAAATTCATGTAATAAAACGACAGCTCCGTCAGCTCCGGAATCTGTGATTGGATAAATAGCGTCGACATCTTCGGGTCAAGCCCCACCGACAAATAATCAAGTGCCACCTCGATAATATTCTGCCGCACCTTCTCCGGATTTTCAAAATTGTCCGTCAGCGCCTGTGCATCCGCAATCATAATAAAAATTTTCTCATACTCTCCCGAGTTTTGCAGCTCCACACGTCTCTTGAGTGAGCCTGCATAATGTCCCACATGCAGCCGACCGGTCGGCCGGTCACCGGTTAAAATAATTTTACTCATTCGGTTTCTCCTTTCAAATTCCAATAATCAGTTTCTACGTCAATGCGGTTTGAAAGGAGTTTTTTGTTTTCTCTGCGAATGCCTCCCGCTAAAAAACAAAAAACTCCTGCCCCAAAAGGACAGAAGTTACATTCTGTTCGCCACCTAATGAGCACGCACCAACATGCGCTTCCCGCGTCACGGCCGGGATGTTCCGTCAGCGCCTACTCGAATACCTTTCAGGCTGCCCTCCTAAGTCCATTCATTATAAGTCAAAATATCGCCTTCCACCACCGGCAACTCTCTGTGATTTCTCTCTTATAATTACTACTCTTAATCAACGGTTTCTTATTATTTTTGGATTATATCACAAATAACTCGTATTTTCAAGAAAAAAGTAACAAATTCATTTGTAGTTTTATCAAAATATGCTATAATATATTTAGAGAAGAAAAAGGGGTACATACATATGAAAAAACGGATCGCTATATTTGCAAACGGCTGGAGCAACGAATATCTCAGGCATGTTATTGAAGGCATTAAAAAACGTGCCTCTGATTGTCATGCAGATTTATATCTCTTTGTAAATTATTCCTCCGGCTCAGACGACAGACCTTATAACCTTGCTGCCAAAGCAATTTTCGAACTTCCGGATTTTCGGATGTTCGACGGTGTTATATTACTTACCAATATCATTCACTGTAGCACCGAGCGTACTTATCTGATTAACCAAATTCGCAAACACCACATTCCTTCTGTCAGCTTAGAGTACGAGCTTGAGGGAATGCCTTGTCTATATACGGATACCTCCGCCGGCATTTACATGCTGACCTCGCACCTTATTACCAAGCACAATGCGAAGCACATTGTCTATGTCAGCGGTCCGAAAGACCATCAGGAAAACCTGCAACGCCTGCAGGCGGTGTGTGATGCACTTGCAGAAATCGGCAGACAGTTAACTTCCGAAGATATCCTTTACGGCAATTGGTCTTATTATGAAGCTTATAACGCCACCTTGCAGTGGCTCTCTACCCACGAGCAGCTGCCGGATGCATTTGTCTGTGCCAACGATGAAATGGCAATCGCCGTATGCTCTGCTTTATCCAAAATCGGCAAACGTATCCCGGAGGATACGTTGGTAACCGGATGTGATTGTATTGAATCCGGTCAACAAATCTACCCGATTCTCTCGACCATTTCCAGAGATTGGGACAAATTAGGCTACGATGCACTCGACTGCGTTCTCCGACAAATAAATGGAGAAGTCATTACCGGTGTAACCGAATATAGCTCTACTCCTGTGTTCGGTGAAAGCTGCGGCTGCACTCCTGATGAGACTATCCTTGAAAACCGCCGTCAGGCACTTACCGACAGCTATTGCAAGCAAAGAGAAAGTGTTATGCGCGAATGGCATCTGCGCCGTATCGACGATATGCTGAAAAATATCTCCAACACACCTGCACTCAAGGATTGTATGAGCTACAATTTTTCTGATAATCACTCCTACGAAGGAGACACTTTCCTGATTTGCCTGATTGATGATTTTATTCACAGCAAATCCATCGGAAAATATCCTCAGAAAATGGAGGTTTACACGCATCTCGAAAACGGTCAGGTCAAACCTTGTGTAAGCTTTCGCAGCAAGGATTTGTTGCCACCGCTTACACTTGACGAAGAAGCTTCCAATTTCTTTTTGTTTGCACCGCTTCACGTCGAAGAAGAAATCAACGGCTATGTCGTTTTCATTAACAAGCAAGAGATGCTTTACAATCAGACGCTGCCTACCTGGGCCGGACATCTTAGCCTGAACTTGAATAAGGTACGCCAAAATATCCACCTTGAAGAGTTGAATCAAAGACTCATTGAGGTATCCATGACCGATTTCCTTACCGGCTTAAAGAACCGTACCGGATACGATGCTTTGGCATTCCCATTCCTGCAGCGCTGTCAAAAGGAAGGCAAGCTCAGCGCCATGATATTTGCTGACATCAACCGTATGAAGCTCATCAATGACAAATACGGTCATCTGCAGGGAGATCTTGCTATTTGCACCGTAGCCGAAGCAATCAAGCGTACCATGCCACCAAACTGGATTGCCGTACGTTTTGGCGGAGACGAATTCATCATGGTCGGTGCGTGTGAAAACGAAAGTGACGCGGATGAGCTCAAGCTGCTTCTTGCCCAAAACTTAGAAGAAATCAAAACGGAACGAAAGCTCCAATTCCCGTTAACCGCCAGCTTCGGTGCGGTCGTTATCAATCCGCAGGAGCACTACAGCCTTGAGGAATATTTGCGCAAGGCCGACGAAGCAATGTATGTCATGAAACAAAAAGCACATAACGAGGAGCAGAAATACTAGTTTTAACAACACATAAATGAATGGAGATTTTTATAAATTAAAATCGCTGTAAGCCACATTGCCTACAGCGATTTTAATTTTATTCCCTCTTGCGTCCCACATTATCCGATGGTGCTGCAGGCGTTGGTGTCGGCGTAACCGTCGAATATTGCCTGCCCTCATGGTCCATCTTGTAATCCTGCTTGATAATCAGTTCTGAAATCGGTACCAGCTCATACCCCTTCTCTTTCAAAATCGTAATAACCGAATCCAGTGCCTCCGGTGTAAATTTTGCACCGTTGTGCATCAGAATAATGGAACCGTTGCCCAGATGCTTGTGCTCCGTAACCGTCTTGATGATGGAGTTTACACCATAGTCCTTCCAGTCGAGAGAATCCACATCCCATTGCACAGTATAATATCCGCACTCCTCTGCCGCCTCAATCAGCGTATCATTATAATCTCCGTACGGCGGGCGGAACAAATTCATCTCCACACCGGTCAGTTCCTTGATAAACTCATGCGGCTCCTGCAACTCCTGTATGCATTGGCTGCTTGACAACGTAGACATCTGCTTGTGATTCTGACTATGATTTCCCAAATCATGCCCGGCAGCGGCAATTGCCTTGACATCCTCCGGATATTTGTTCATCCACTCTCCGGTCATAAAGAAGGTAACCCGCACATCATGCTTGGCAAGAATCGCAAGAATATTTGCAGTATCCTCATTCCCCCAGGGGAATGGTAGTTAAGGCCCCCCTACGTTCATTCATCTATTCCATTACCGCATATTCCGCTGTAAGCTCCTGCGCCAAATACTGATCACTCATACAATGCATATC
>JAFTQM010000008.1 GCA_017462755.1 Lachnospiraceae bacterium
CGACGTAGGAACCGTAATTCAGGTAGCTGACGGTATTGCACGTATCCATGGATTGGAGAAGGCAATGCAGGGTGAGCTTTTGGAATTCCCTCATGAGATTTACGGTATGGTTCTTAATCTCGAGGAGGATAACGTTGGTGCCGTATTGCTTGGTGACAGCAAAAATATCAACGAAGGTGACACCGTAAAGACGACCGGACGAGTAGTAGAGGTACCGGTAGGCGATGCAATGCTCGGACGTGTTGTAAATGCACTCGGACAGCCGATTGACGGCAAGGGACCGATTGCATCGACAAAGTTCCGTCAGATTGAGCGAGTAGCATCCGGTGTTATTTCCAGAAAATCCGTAGATACTCCGCTGCAGACCGGTATCAAGGCAATTGACTCGATGGTACCGATTGGTCGTGGTCAGCGTGAGATTATTATCGGTGACCGTCAGACCGGTAAGACGGCGATTGCCATCGATACGATTATCAATCAGAAGGGTCAGAATGTAAAGTGTATCTATGTTGCCATCGGACAGAAGGCTTCTACGGTAGCGAATATCGTAAAGACCATGGAAGAGTTCGGTGCAATGGATTACACCACTATCGTAGCAGCTACCGCCAGTGAGCTGGCACCACTGCAGTATATTGCACCATATTCCGGTTGTGCAATGGGTGAAGAGTGGATGGAGAACGGACAGGATGTTTTAATCATCTATGATGATTTGAGTAAGCATGCGACTGCATACCGTACCCTTTCCCTGCTCCTCAAGAGACCACCGGGACGTGAGGCATATCCGGGTGACGTTTTCTACCTGCACTCCAAACTCCTTGAGCGTGCAGCAAGACTTTCGGATGCATTGGGCGGCGGTTCGCTGACTGCACTTCCGATTATTGAGACACAGGCAGGCGACGTATCCGCATATATTCCGACGAACGTTATTTCCATTACGGACGGACAGATTTATCTGGAGTCCGAGATGTTTAACTCCGGTTTCCGTCCGGCGGTAAATGCCGGTCTTTCGGTATCCCGAGTAGGTGGCTCTGCACAGATTAAGGCAATGAAGAAGATTGCCGGTACGATTCGTATCGACTTAGCACAGTACCGTGAGCTTGCTTCTTTCGCACAGTTTGGTTCCGATTTGGATGCCGATACGAAGGAAAAGCTGGCACAGGGTGAACGTATCAAGGAAATCTTAAAGCAGCCACAGTACAAGCCGATGCCGGTAGAATATCAGGTTATCATTATCTATGCAGCAACCAGAAAGTATCTGCTGGATATTGCAGTAGCTGATATTCAGTTGTTTGAGAAGGAGCTGTTTGACTACATCGATACCAAGTATCCGGAGATTCCGCAGAGTATCCGTGAGAAGAAGGTAATGGATGAGGAGTGTGAGCAGAAGCTGATTCAGGCAATTACCGAGTTTAAGAAGGAATTTACTAAATAATAGAGAGGGTGTGAAGCTATGGCCTCGATGAGAGACATCAAAAGGCGGAAGGAAAGCATACAGAGTACCGGCCAGATTACCAAGGCGATGAAGCTGGTTTCCACCGTAAAGCTGCAGAGGGCGAAGTCACGCGCGGAGAATTCCCTGCCGTACTTCAACTATATGTATCAGACGGTCAGTTCCATGCTGAAAAAGTCCGGTAACTTGTCACATCCTTATCTGAACGCAGGCGATTCCAAGAAGAAGGCAATCATTGTGGTTACCTCGAATCGTGGACTTGCAGGCGGATATAACTCCAATATTATCAAGCTGGTAATGAATAGCGGTATAGCGAAGGAGGATGCATTGATTTATGCAGTCGGTCGTAAGGGCAGAGATACTCTCGCAAGACGCGGCTATACCATTAAAGCAGATTATTCTGAAGTAATCAACGAGCCGATGTTTAAGGATGCGATTGATATTGGCAGAGAGGTTTTAGAGGCTTTCGTAAACAACGAGGTTGGAGAAATTTATCTGGCATATACCGTATTTAAGAACACGGTATCGCATATTCCGACCTTCCTCAAGGTGCTTCCGGTACAGATGGAAGAGCAGGAGGGGGCTTCTGCGGAAGAGGATCTGTTAATGATGAATTATGAGCCGGCAGCGGAGGAAGCGCTGGATTTAATTATACCGAAATATATTAACAGTCTGATTTATGGTGCGCTGGTTCAGGCACTTGCCAGTGAGAATGGAGCGCGTATGCAGGCGATGGATTCGGCAACAAATAATGCCGAGGAAATGATTTCCGGTCTTTCCCTCGAATACAATCGTGCTCGTCAGAGCTCGATTACACAGGAGCTGACCGAAATTATCGCAGGCGCAAATGCAATCAATTGATGCAAAACGCCTACTGCAAAGTTTAGAGAAAAGGAGTGACGAAGAGTTGGCACAAAGCAAAATAGGAAAGATCACTCAGATTATCGGTGCGGTACTTGATATTAAGTTCCCGGAAAATTCGCTTCCGGAAATCAATGAAGCGATTAAGATACAGAACAACGGAACGGAATTGGTAGTAGAGGTAGCGCAGCATCTGGGCGACGATACAGTGCGTTGTATCGCGATGGGACCGACGGACGGTCTGGTACGTGGTATGGACGCAGAGGCAACCGGAGCACCGATTACGGTACCGGTTGGTGAAAATACATTGGGACGTATGTTTAACGTTCTTGGTAATCCGATTGATGAGAAGGCAGCACCGGAGAACGTAGAATATTTACCGATTCACAGAAAGGCTCCGGCATTTGAGGAGCAGTCCACCGAGACAGAAATGCTTGAGACCGGCATCAAGGTCGTTGACCTTCTCTGCCCATATCAGAAGGGTGGTAAGATTGGTCTGTTCGGCGGTGCAGGTGTAGGTAAGACCGTACTCATTCAGGAGCTGATTACCAACATTGCAACCGAGCACAACGGTTACTCGGTATTTACCGGTGTAGGCGAGCGTACTCGTGAGGGTAATGACCTTTACTATGAAATGATTGAATCCGGTGTTATCAATAAGACTACCATGGTGTTCGGTCAGATGAATGAGCCGCCGGGAGCGAGAATGAGAGTAGGTCTGACCGGTCTTACGATGGCAGAGTACTTCCGTGATAAGTCAGGTAAGGATGTCCTTTTGTTCATTGATAACATTTTCCGTTTTACGCAGGCAGGTTCTGAGGTATCCGCGTTGCTTGGACGTATGCCAAGTGCCGTAGGTTATCAGCCTACCTTACAGACCGAGATGGGTGCGCTGCAGGAGCGTATCACCTCGACCAAGAACGGTTCCATTACTTCGGTACAGGCAGTATACGTGCCTGCTGATGACTATACTGACCCTGCTCCGGCTACTACCTTTGCTCACTTGGATGCGACGACAGCATTGTCCCGTTCCATTGTAGAGCTTGGTATTTATCCTGCAGTAGACCCGTTAGAGTCTACCTCTCGTATCCTTGACCCTCGTATCGTAGGTGAGGAGCATTATAAGGTAGCCCGCGGTGTGCAGGAAATCTTACAGCGTTATAAGGAATTACAGGATATTATCGCGATTCTCGGTATGGACGAGCTTTCCGAGGATGAGAAGATGTTAGTATCCCGTGCGAGAAAGGTACAGAGATTCCTGTCTCAGCCATTCCATGTTGCAGAGCAGTTTACCGGTTTGCCGGGACGTTATGTACCGATTCAGGAAACTATTCAGGGATTCAAGGAGATTCTGGAAGGAAAGCATGATGATATTCCGGAGAGCTACTTCCTGAATGCAGGTAACATTGATGATGTTCTTGCGAGAGTAGGGAAATAACAGGTTGCACTGACAACGGATTGGAGAGAATATGGCAGATACGGGCAGATGTTTCAAATTGCAGATTATTGCTCCGGACCGGATTTTTCTTGATGATGAAGCAGATATGATTGAGCTGACGACAACGGAAGGTGAGATCGGTGTATACAAGGATCATATTCCGTTGACCGCGATTATTGCTCCGGGTGTTTTGCGCATCAAGAAGAATGGCGAGGAAAAGGAAGCTGCTCTTCACGAAGGCTTCTTGGAGATTCTCGGCGATAAGATAATTATCCTTGCAGAATCCTGTGAATGGCCGGAGGAGATTGATGTCAATCGTGCCAATGAGGCGAAGATTCGTGCAGAACGACGCTTAAAGGGCAGCGGTGAAATCAATCAGGCACGCGCAGAGCTTGCATTGCGCAGATCCCTGGTTCGTTTGGAGCTTGCAGAAAAATATCATATGTAATAAATGAATAAGATTAAGACCTCCATATTCTGGTAATACTATAACCGGAATGGAGGTCTTATTTTTATGGAATATGCAAAATGGACAGGCGAAAGAGAGCAGACAAGAAAACAGACATATAAACAAACCGTAGAAAAGAGAAGTAATGCACGAGAAGGGCAGCAGTATGTAACAACTGAAAAAAGCGGATGGGAGAGATTTTTAGAAAAATGCGCAGAGTTGTTTGGTGAAAATAGTATGCTTGGGGAGATGCTTCGGCGGATTCGGAAGCAACGGACGGTACAGCTTGTGTTATTGCTGTGCGGAGTCCTGTTGATTGCAGGTGCAACGAAGTGGATAACGGACCGGATATTTTACCGCGAGGTGGATATTACAGAGGTATTTGCGGCGACGGAGTCCGGCTGTGTGGAAAATCGGGTGCAGATTACTGCGGATTATGGAACAGGATTTCTGACGGAGCATGACAAACAGTCCCTGCTGGCGTATTTGGCAAATGCACTAGGGGTTCAGATGGAAGAAGCGGCGGTAGTTGCAGAGAATGATGTTAGTCAGATTTACACTTATACAAAGCAGGCGAAGAGAGCTGAGACAATTTTTAAGGTAATAACGCTGAAAGAGGATACCCAGCGGACATATCTGTATGCAGAGTTGAATATTTACGAGGATAGCAGCTATGATATTCTTGACTATCGAGATCGGATATTAAAGGCATTCAAGGAGCTTGAGGTACTGCGAGTGGAAACGACGTTACAGTTTCTGGGGGCATATGAGGGGCAGCTGGTAATGTCTGAGTGGGAGTGTATCTCAAACAGCATGATTAAAAAACTGGACGGAAAAATTGTTTATGAAAACCGTGACCCGGATTTGTATACGGTTTACGCGTATTCTGCGCTACTGCCGGAGTATATTACGAGTAATGGCAAGCAGGTAAATATTCAGGTAGCGATGCG
>JAFTQM010000096.1 GCA_017462755.1 Lachnospiraceae bacterium
AGATTTTTTCTTACGCTTTACGCTAGGCTTTTCATAATGTTCTCTTTTACGAATCTCCTGCTGGATACCTGCCTTCGCACAGTTTCTCTTGAATCTGCGGAGAGCGCTGTCTAAAGTCTCATTTTCTTTTACGATTACATTCGACATATTCTCACACCTAACCTCCCTCCAGTTGTGTATTGTGCTTACACCAACTGTTTGGGTTTTTTTAATAGCACTAGATAGATTATAGCATAATTTTCTAATTCGTCAACTACTTTTTTTGATTTTTTTGCTATTTTCTATCCTTAATTTAATTGTTCTGCTGCAGTTTCGTATACCTTTTCGATAGCTGCATCCATACCAGCCGGATTCTTACCGCCTGCCTGAGCCATATTCGGACGACCACCGCCGCCACCGCCTACCAATACAGCTGCTGCCTTAATCAGGTTACCTGCATGAGCACCCTTTGCCATAGCACCGTCGGTTGCCATAGCCACGAGGCTTACCTTGCCGTCCTGAGCCGATGCTAAGAATACAACACCCTCGCCCAGCTTTTCCTTCAACTGGTCGCCAAGGTTACGAAGTCCGTTCATGTCTACCTCCGGCACCTTTGCTGCCAGCACCTTCACACCATTGACTTCCTTTACCTGATTCATTACATCGCCAAGCGAATTGTTTGCAAGCTTTGCCTTCAGCTTTTCATTCTCGGAATGCAATGCCTTGATTTCCTCTAACATGGATTCAATCTTCTTTACCAGCGCTGCCGGCTCTGTCTTTGCGGTCTTTGCTGCCTGATTCAGCTCTGCCTCTACGTTCTGATAGTACGCAAATACACCATCTGCAGTAATTGCCTCAATTCTTCTGACACCTGCTGCAACTCCGGCCTCGGATAAAATCTTGAATGCAGTAATCACACCGGTATTGCTTACATGAGTACCACCACAAAGCTCCTTGGAGAACTCACCCATGCTGACTACACGCACGGTCTCGCCGTACTTCTCGCCAAACAGTGCCTTTGCTCCGGTCTTCTTTGCTTCCTCAATGCTCATCTCTGCAGTTACGACCGGAATACTCTTTGCAATCTCAGCATTTACAATCGCTTCTACCTTTTCGATTTCTTCACGGGTCATTGCAGAGAAATGTGTAAAGTCAAAACGAAGTCTGTCCGGAGTTACCAACGAACCTGCCTGCTCTACATGAGTACCCAGTACCTGACGAAGTGCCTCCTGCAATAAATGGGTCGCACTATGATTCTTCGAAGTCGCACTTCTCTTTGCTTCCTCTACGCTTAACGTAACGGTAGCGCCCTTCTTGAACATACCGCTTTCTACGACACCCTGATGAGCCACACGACCACCCTTGAGCTTCGTCGTATCCTCTACGCGGAATACTGCATCGCCACAGGTAATCGTACCAACATCACCGGTCTGTCCACCCATTGTTGCATAGAACGGAGTCTCGTCTACGATAATTGTACCCTCTTCTCCGGCAACTAATTCATCTACGATATCTGTTTTTGTCGTCATAACACTGATAACAGAGTCTGCCGTCAGCTTGTCATAGCCGATAAACTTCGAGGTAATCGTTACATCAATTTCATCATAAACCGTCGCATCCGCACCCATGTAGTTCGTTACGGCACGAGCACTTCTGGCGGTGTTCTTCTGAACCTCCATTTCCTTGTGGAAGCCATCCATATCTACAGAGAAGCCCTTCTCTTCTAAGATTTCCTGTGTTAAATCGATAGGGAATCCGTAGGTATCATACAGACGGAATGCATCCGCACCGGACAATACCTTACCGCCCTCTGCGGTCAGCTTCTCTTCCATATCAGCCAAGATTACCAAACCCTGATCGATGGTCTTGTTAAACTTTTCTTCTTCGTTGGTCAATACCTTTAAGATATATTCCTTCTTGTCGCCAAGCTCCGGATAACCGTCCTTGGACTCTGCGATTACGGTCTCAGCTAACTTTGCAAGGAACAGTCCCTGAATACCAAGGAGTCTGCCGTGTCTTGCTGCACGGCGTAAGAGACGACGAAGCACATAGCCTCTGCCCTCGTTGGATGGCAGGATACCATCGGAGGTCATAAAGGTAACGGAACGGATATGATCGGTAATCAGACGGATGGAAACATCCTTCTTCTCGTCGGTCTGATAGGTAACGCTCGCCATCTCACAAACCTTATCACGAATTGCCTTCATTGTATCAATATCAAATACGGAGGTTACATCCTGCATAACTACTGCCAGACGCTCCAGACCCATACCGGTATCGATGTTCTTGTTCTCTAACTCAGTATAATTGTGGTTGCCGTCGCTCTCGAACTGGGTAAATACGTTGTTCCAAACCTCCATAAAACGGTCACAGTCACAGCCTACCTTACAATCCGGCTTACCGCAGCCATACTTCTCACCACGGTCATAATAGATCTCAGAGCAAGGACCGCAAGGACCTGCACCATGCTCCCAGAAGTTATCACAATCACCGTTTTCATCACGGTAGAAACGGGTAATCTTCTCTGCCGGTACACCTACTTCTTTATTCCAAATCTCAAATGCTTCATCATCCTCGCCATAGATGGACGGATATAGTCTGTCCTCCTCCATGCCAAGTACCTTGGTCAAAAACTCCCAAGACCATGCAATTGCTTCATGCTTGAAATAATCGCCAAAGGAGAAGTTTCCGAGCATCTCAAAGAACGTAAGATGACGCGCGGTCTTACCTACGTTTTCAATATCGCCGGTACGAATACACTTCTGACAGGTCGTTACACGATTTCTCGGCGGAATCTCCTGTCCGGTAAAATATGGCTTTAATGGTGCCATACCTGCGTTAATCAGTAATAAACTCTTGTCGTTCTGCGGAACTAAAGAGAAGCTGTTCATTTTCAAATGATCCTTGCTTTCGAAGAATTCCAAATACATTCTGCGAAGCTCGTTTACTCCATATGCCTTCATGGCTCATCCTCCTGATTCCGATGATTTCGGATAGTTTTTCTTTTTCTTCCTAAATTTGTGTTTCCTTTCGGGTGTTTCCTTCGAAACACTGCTAATGCTTTATTATAAAGAATCGGGGCGATTTTGTCAATAAATGCGAGGCGGGAAGTGAGAAAAACAAGATTGCCCGCTCAATAAAAGCACGCAAATGCTTTCGCTTCGGCTATCATAACCGATACTCCTCATACAACTTTTGTCGATATTCCTCGTCCTGTGTAGCCTTTAAAAGTTCCTGCGTCCGTCCCTCCGTAAGCAGCTTTTCTGAAAGCGCCGCAAAACGGGCAAAACGTACCTCTCCTAACTTTTCACCTTCCGCTTTCCCTTCCTCTCTTCCTGCCGCTCTGCCTTCCTCATATCCGATTTCCCGCTCATCTTCTCGTATCA
>JAFTQM010000097.1 GCA_017462755.1 Lachnospiraceae bacterium
GGCGCGCTGATTAAGACGATTGTTACCACCAATATGGCAGATAAGGTAGCAGAGGAGTACGGTATCAAGTTAATCGAGGTACTGACCGGCTTTAAGTACATCGGTGAGCAGATTAAGTTCTTCGAAGAACAGGGCGAAGGCACCTACGAGTTTGGTTTCGAAGAGAGCTATGGCTGTCTGGTAGGTACCCATGCAAGAGATAAGGATGCTGTTGTAGCGGTTATGCTGCTTTGCGAGGCTGCTGCATATTACAAGAAGCAGGGACTGACTCTGTGGGATCAGATGTTGAATATCTACGAGAAGTACGGCTACTTCAAGGAGAGCTTGCAGACCTTTACCTTCAAGGGTATGGAGGGTGCTGAGAAGATTAAGCAGATGATGGAGAACATCCGTAACAATCCTCCGAAGGCATTGGGCGACTATACCGTTACCGCATTCCGTGATTACAAGGCAGATACCGTAACTGAGATTGCGACCGGTAAGGTAACACCGACCGGACTTCCAAAATCGAATGTACTGTACTTTGATTTGGACAACGACGGCTGGGTATGTGCAAGACCATCCGGTACAGAGCCAAAGATTAAGTTCTACATCGGTGTAAAGGGCAATAGCTTTGCAGATGCAGAAGAGAAGAATAAGAAGCTGACCGACGCATTAATGGAATTAGCGAAGTAATAAAAATGCCAAAGAGCATTTGTTGCAAAAATGTGCAGCAAATGCTCTTTTTTTGTGCAAAATGACAAGTTATTCTTGCAATACAGGGAGTTTTGGTATATAATGCACATAAAGAAGGCAGGAAATGATAGATAAAGCGCACTTTGAAGTGCAAATAAAATGCACAAAAATGCACAATTACCAAAAAGAAGGAGAAGTGGGAAGGCATGAGAAAACGATTTGCAAAATGGACCGGTTTGGTATTGGCGGCAACGATGTTGTTTACTGCGTGCAGCAAAGCGCCGCAGGAGAAGGAAGAGGCACAGCCGACGGCAGCAGTTACCGGCACAGTGGAGCAGCCATCCGGCGCAGAGAAAGAAGCGGAGAACAACACCGGGTCTGACCTTGTTACACCGGGGGCAGAGACCGGAGACGAACAGACCGGGGGCGAGGCAAGTAAGATGAATGATACGGTAAAGACCGCGGCACAGGCGGTCATTGACGGTGTGAGTGAGCGTACTGCACGTTCGACGAAGAGTCTCGGAAATACCAGACGTCTGCAGCAGGTATTTGAGCGTATGCAGAACGGCGAAGAGGTAACCGTAGCGTATCTCGGTGGTTCGATTACCGAGGGTTATCTGGTAAACAGCAAGCAGAATTATGCTTATAAGACTACAAACTGGCTGAAAAAGTTTTTTGGCAATGACAATATCAAGAATGTAAATGCAGGCTTGAGCGGCACACCGTCCACGATTGGTCTGCTGCGCGTGCAGAAGGATATTTTAGATGAGCAGCCGGATGTGGTATTTATCGAGTTTGCGGTAAATGACGGACAGGACGCGACCAGCAAGATGATGTATGAGAGCTTAGTAAACCGAATTGCAAATTCGGAAACAAAACCGGCAGTTGTATTGCTTTTCACTCGTTTGGAGAACGGATATACCTGTGAGGAGCATATGAGTGCAGTCGGCACAGCTTATGAGCTGCCGATGATTTCGGTGGATGCGGCACTGGCACCGGATTTGGAAGCAGGTACGTTAGCGTGGTCGGATTATGCCAAGGATGAGTCGCACCCGAACAATGACGGTCATACCATGATTTCGGAGTTTATTCAGTATCTGTTTGCACAGGTTATGGTAAAGGATACTTTGGATACAGAGTTTGATTATACCACCTGTAAAGCAGTAGGAGCGCCATACGCAGGCATGAACTTTTATAATACGGAGAATCTGTACATTCCGGATTTGGGCGGCTTTGTAGAGGCAAATTCCGATATTTCGCATTTCCCGCATGACTGGATCTGGAATAAGGAAGCAGGCGGCTCGTTAAAGTTTAAAATGACCGGAAAGAATCTGGTTTTGCTGTACAAGGAAAGCAACAACGAAAAGAACATGGCGACGATGGAGGTTTACGTTGACGGTGATTTGAAAGCAAAGGTAAACAGCTATTCTCCATCCGGCTGGAACAATCCGCAGGTGGCAGTGGTCTTAAATGAGCCGGCAGAAAAGGAACACGAAATTGAGTTAAAGATTTCGGATGCTACGGTAGAGAAGAATTTCCACTTGCTCGGTATCGGTACAACCGGTACGATTCACAGTGAGGTGCGTGTATCGGAAGAGGATATGCCATATCAGGAACGTGCGATTGTCAATGTAGGAAATACTTATAAGATTCAGGAGCTGATGCAGCGTGCAGAAGCAGGAGAAGAGCTGACGATTGGTGTGATTGGCGGTTCGATTACACAGGGCTCCGGTGCATCCAATGCAAACAAATGCTATGCAAAGCTGGTATATGACTGGTGGTGCGAGACGTATCCTCAGGCAAAGTTTAACTTTGTAAATGCGGGTATCGGTGCAACAACCTCACAGTTTGCCTGCGCGAGAGTAGAAGAGGATTTGTTGAGCCACAAGCCGGATTTTGTTGTAGTAGAATTTTCGGTAAATGATACCGGCAATGCATTTTTCGGAGAGACCTATGAGAGTTTGGTGCGCAAGATTCTGACGGATGAGAGCGAGCCGGCAGTCATGATTTTGAACATGGTACAGTATGATAGCGGCTTTAATGCACAGTCGGTACATAATGAGGTAGCCGAGGCATATGGAATCCCGGCGGTCAGTATGCAAAATAGTATTTACAAGGAAATCGTGTTTGGTCGTTTGACGGCAAATGAGGTTTCGGCAGATATGCTGCATCCAAACGATAAGGGACACGCCTATGGTGCGGAGATTGTGACCTATTTCTTGAGTAAGGTAAAGGATGGGGTGTACACCTCCGAGGCGGCAGCGGAGCTTCCGCAGGCACTTTACAGCTTGAAGAGCATGAGCTCGGTGCGTTATGATACTATGAACGCAGAGCCGGTATTAAACGGCTTTACCGCGGATACCGCCAAGAAAAATGGTGTGGGTGATATCTTTAAGCATGGTTACACTGCAAAGAATGAGGGCGATTCGATTGTATTTGAGAATGTGTACGGCAGTACGATTTGTCTGCAGTATCGCAAAACCAATACACTTGGTGCTCCAAAGGCATTGGCAATCATTGATGGCAATGAGGCTGCTGCAATCGAGCTGGATGGTAATTATCCGAACGGCTGGGGCAACTGGCTGTATCTGGATACTCTTGCAACCGATTTGGACCCATCCGTACCGCATACCGTAGAGATTCGAATTAGCGAAAGTGCAGCAAAGGATTTTTATTTGGTATCCGTAATTGCAAGTGGCGCGGAAGTAACAGAATAATTGTAAGATTGTGATAAAGCTCAAAGAGAATAAGACATAAAAAACAGGTATCCAAAGCGAAGGATAAGTTCGCCGGATACCTGTTTTGTGTTAAAGAAAAGTGGTTGCTTTAGGAAAGTAGTCGCTTCGCGACGGAGTAGATTACTTCCAGATTTCTTCTCCAAAGCCTTCGATGAATGCGGAAAGCTCTTCTGCCATCTGTTCAGCTTCCGGCTTGCGGATGTGTCCCGGTGTGCCGCAGCCGTTGTTGGAGTACAGGAAATGTACAATCTTTGGGTCATTCAGTTCCTTTGTTACCGTCTCAATGGCGTCATCCCAAGCCTTATCATGGCAGAGGATAGTCGTAGCAAGGACAAACAAAGCATTCGGATATTTGGCACGCAGCTTCAAAATCAGTGCCTTGTAATGCTCCATCCAGTGACGGCTCTTGGTCTCGTCATGTCCCATATAATTCTCCGGATTCGCATCGTTCTGACCGATGGCAACGAGGACGACATGCGGAGTATAGAGGGAGAAATCCCAAGGGGTCAGCTCACCGAAATAATCGCAATAACGCAATTTATCCCAGGTAGTCTCAAGACCGACATAGTCCGGACCGTGGAAATAACCGGTTTTGTCAAAAAGTGCAATACCGCCCTGTGCGATATCGTGCAGCTCTGCACCGAGCTTTCGGGCAGTAATAAATGCGTAGGAATGCCAAGCGTTGGAATAAATACCGTCATGACCCTCCGGGTCCTGCTTTCCTACATAGTCCAAAGCTTCGCTGACCTCGCCTGCGCTGACGGAATCACCATAGCATTCCATGCGGCGCACCGGACGTGCAGGAGATGCCAAAAGCGTAGCGGCAGGCTCCAAATAGAGTCCGAGAAAATCATAATAATGTGAAGCGTCCTGACACTTGTACAGAATGATTTCATGTTCGGTATCGGCAAGTCCTTCTGCAACCGTCAAAATAATGTCTTCGTTATGTACCGGGATTTCGATTTTTTCCTGTACGGTGCCATCGATAACAACACCCACATAATTATGATAGCAGGAATGATAGTTCTTTAACGCCATCTGTACGCTCGTGCCGCGAAAACGGAATGCAACGGAGCTGCCTGCAAAAATAAAGCAAGGTGCCTGAGCATTTGAAAAATCAATACGACCGGTATATAAAAGCTGCTCCAAGGCTGGAGAAACGAACTGATAATTGCTTGTATTAAATTCAGATAATAGCATAGTAACCTCCTGAAAAATTATGATGTGTAAGGAAAAAAATACTTAGATTTAGTATATAATTTTGGCTTGGGACTGTCAAGGAAAGATGGATTGAGTTTCCGTATTTTTTGCCTGTCGCAGGCGGATGATTGCGAAATGCCGCTTTTTCTAACGTCAGCCAAGCTTAACCTAAAACGCACGCAGGCACGCTCTCGCTACTTCGACACTCGCAACGGTACATAAGACGCTAAAATACAGCGTCTAAGTACCGGCGGGTCTCAAGTGCCTGCTTTGGTTTTGGTTAATTTGTCTGACTGAGATATCGTATCGAGGAAATTTCGCAATCATCCGTCGGTCGCAGGCAAAAGATGCGAAAATATACATTTCATAGAAAAGAGTTGGACAGAACGGATATTCTGCATTATAATATAGGGAAAAGGGATAAGTGTTGGAGGATAACGATGAGCAATTATGAAGTGATAGAGAAGCAGAAATTTGATGAGGAGCGTGCCTTATACGGAAGAGAGCACCTTCGGCTGGTAGAATGTTCGTTTGACGGACCGGCCGACGGAGAAAGTGCCTGCAAGGAAGCTGCGGATATTCAGGCAGAGCGTTGTTATTTTAATCTGCGGTATCCGTTCTGGCATGTGGACGGATTAACCATACAGGAATCGGAGATGACTCAGCTGTGTCGTGCAGCGCTTTGGTATTCCGGGGATATTGAAGTACAGAACACCAAGCTGCATGGAATTAAGGCATTTCGTGAGTGCCGGAATGTAAAAATAGCGGATTGTGATATTATTTCGCCGGAATTCGGCTGGTCGGTGCAGGGGCTTTCGGTAGAGCGCAGTCATGCGGTCAGTGAATATTTCCTGATGCGCAGCAAGGATATTACCTTTAGGGATGTAACCTTTCAGGGGAAATATTCCTTCCAGTATGTAGAGAATGTGTTAATCGAAAACTGCAATTTTGATACCAAGGATGCGTTTTGGCATGCGAAGAATGTGACAGTACGCAATAGTGTAATTAAGGGCGAGTATCTGGCATGGTATGCAGAGAATTTGACGTTAGAGAATTGTAAGCTGATTGGTACACAGCCGTTTTGTTATTGCAAGGGCTTGAAGCTGATTCATTGTGAGATGATAGATGCCGACCTTTGCCTTGAAAAGTCAGAGGTGGAAGCTACGCTGACTGCGCCGATTCTCAGTATCAAGAATCCTGCATCCGGACGGATTGAAGTACCGGCAGTCGGAGAGCTGATTATGGACGATCCGAAGGCAAAGGGAGAGGTTGTAGTATCCGGCGAAGCATAAGCTTTGCAACGAAAGGATTTTGGATGATAAAAGAGGGATTTTACTTGCGAAAATCGTGCTATCGTGTTAAAGTAATAGTAAGAAGATGCCGATATACTAAGTGAAAAGGATTGTATATCATGAAGTGGAGATAAATCAAAAGCATCGTACATGGAGGTAGATGCGTACACAGAGCAAGGAGGTAGCCTATGAGTACAATTAACACAAATTATTTTAATTACACCAGTTCTATGTTTTCCAGCTTTTCGGTAAATTCATCGAATGGCTCGAATGCTTCGTCCAGCTTGTTAGGTGATTATATGTCGATTCGCAACGGCAGCTATAAGAAGCTGTTGACGGCATATTATGCGAAGCAGAAGGCAGAGGGAAAGGAAAACAGTTCATCGACGGAGAAGCAGAATGATACCCAGAAAGCGCTTTTGTCGACGGCAAAGACCGATGCGACCGCATTGAAGAATGCAGCGGATAAGCTGACATCCCGTAGCCTGTATACGAAGGTAACCAAGACCACAAAGGATGAAACGACCGGCGAGACGACCACGACCACAGATTATGACAGAGATGCGATTACCAAGGCAGTCAAAGCATTTGCGGAGAGCTACAACAAGACCTTGGATTCTGCAGCAGAGCAGGATAATCTTACGATTTTAAGAAAAGCAGCATATATGACGAAGTCAACGGCGGCCAATAGAGGCAATCTGTCCGAGATTGGTGTTACGGTAGGTCAGGACAACAAGCTGACGGTCGATGAGGAGAAGTTAAAGAAGGCAGATATCTATATGGTGAAGTCGCTGTTTGAGGGTTCGTATTCGTATGCCGGAAATGCCAGCAAGCGTGCCGGAGATATTGCATCGATGGCAGAGCAGTTGATTAAAAATGCATCCAAGAGCAATGCGAGTACCTATACCAGCAGTGGTAAGTATTCGGCAGCTTCGACCGGAGATTTGTACGACGCTGCATTCTAAAGCTTTTCGTGATAGTGAGCGTAGGAAGCTGTAATAAAGGAATACAGCTTGTTAAAAATATTATAAAATTATAGGAGGCTGCAATGTTCAGATAATACATTCTCAATTAGCAACGAAGAAACAGTTTTTAAGACCCGGAGGATTCAGGGTTTGTTTCGGTTGCCGATTGGCGGGTGAGATGTCTGTCATTGCGGTCTTTTTTGCGTGCAAAAAGTTAAATTTTACCTATTGGTGGAAAAACGCTGTGACAGGCGGAGCAAACGAAATCGGAACGGAACATACGAAAAGAGTTCTCGGAATGGAGGTAGTATGTTACAGGTAAAGAATTTAACGATTGCACATAAAAAGGATTTGAGAGAGATTACAAAGGAGTTTTCTTTTGTGATAAATGATGGAGATAAGGCGGCAATGATTGGCGAGGAGGGCAACGGAAAATCTACGGTGCTCAAGCTTCTCTACGCGCCGGAGCTGGTAGAGGATTATGTAGAATGGAGCGGTACGATTGTACGGGATAATATCGTTGCGGGCTATCTGGCACAGGAGCTGTCTGTGGAGGAAAAAGGAATGACGGTGTACGAGTTTATGTGTGCGGAGCCGGCATTTTTTGATGTGGATGCGGGAGAACTGGCGCATATTACGGCGCAGCTTGGGATTGCAGCGGAACTGCCGTATGCAGAACAGCCGGTGGGAGCATTGTCCGGAGGAGAGAAAATCAAGGTACAGCTGCTTAGGATTTTATGTCGCAGACCGAATTTGCTGCTTTTGGATGAGCCATCCAACGATATTGATATTGCGACACTGGAATGGCTGGAAAAATTTATTCTGGAATTTCCGTATGCGGTGCTGTATATCTCGCACGATGAGGTGCTACTCGAAAATACGGCAAATATGATATTGCATATGGAGCTGATTAAGCGAAAAACCGAACCGAAGCATACCGTATTTCGTTGTGGTTATACGGATTATATACAGCAGCGGGAAGCAGGTATTGTACGTCAGGAGCGTTTGGCGAACAAGGAGGCAGAGGAGTATGCAAAGCAGATGGAGCGATACCGACGGATACAGCAGAGGGTAGAGCATGAGCAGAATGTGATTACAAGACAAAATCCAAGCGGAGGCAGACTGCTCAAAAAGAAGATGCATGCGGTCAAATCCATGGAACGTCGATTTGAGCGGGAAGCGGAGAATATGACGAAGCATCCGGATTATGAGGAGGCAATCTTTTTTCGCTTTCAGGAGGAGAATCTGCTGCATCGTGCAAAGCGTGTATTGGAGTTTGAGTTACCGGAGCTATATGTCGGTGAGCAAACAGGGGAAACAATACAGAAAGAAGCGTTGTCGTTAGGACAGAGTCTACAGGAGGCAACAGATCCGTTTGGGGTGTCCGGTCAACGACTATTAGCAAAGGACATCCGGCTCGCAGTTACCGGACCGGAGCGCATCTGTATTATAGGAAAAAACGGTGCGGGCAAGACGACCTTATTGCGTCAGATTGCAAAGCAGATGCTTCAAAGAACGGATTTGTCGGTTGCGTATATGCCGCAAAATTATGAAGAACTGCTGGATTTGACGAAAACTCCGGTGGAATTTTTGCAAAAAAGCGGGGACAAAGAGGAAGAAACGCGCATTCGTACCTATTTGGGCAGTATGAAATACACGATTGACGAAATGAATCATCCGATTGCAGAATTGTCCGGCGGTCAGAAAGCAAAGGTGTTGTTGCTTTCGATGAGTATGAATGGTTCGAGTGTCTTGATTCTGGATGAACCGACGCGTAATTTTTCACCGTTGTCCTGTCCGGTCATTCGGGAGCTGCTAAGAAATTACCATGGGGCAATCATCAGTGTATCGCATGACAGAAAGTACATTCGTGAGGTGTGTACCAAGGTGTATGAGCTGACTGAAGGCGGCCTTGTCGAGGTGCAGAAAAAGTGACAAAATTTCTAGCATTTTCGAGTGCATTGTGGTAAAATATATATAATGGAATGAGATTCATGTCAGATTAGGATGAGTAATGGGGAGAAAGCATATGCTAAAAAGAAGAATCATTTGTATTCTGGGAGCCATAATCGCATTTATTGCAGCGTTTAGCGATGCGTTCGGCTTGTTGGACAAATTAATAGAGGATACGCTGTATCACAATCCGGACAAGATTGATTCGAGGATTCGTATTATCAAGATTGATGATCGGACGATGAATCAATATGGTGATTTTTCCGGTTGGAATCGAGATGTTTATGCGGAGCTGGTAGAGAAGCTTTGTGTTTCGGAAACGATTCGTCCGGCGGTCATTGGCTTTGATATTTTGTTCAGCAGCGAGAAGGAGGCAGCAGCAGACCGGCGTTTTGCAGATGCCTGTGCGGCCTATGGGAATGTGGTCTGTGGTTTTAGCTATGCTTTCACAAAAGCGGTGGTTACGGATAAGGACGGAAATCTGCTGGATGATGTGATGCATGTGCAGGAAAAGGTGCTTCCTTATGATTCGCTGGCGAGTGTGGTTAAACTGGGCTTTGCGAATGCATTGATGGATGAGGATGACCGGATTATTCGCAGCTCGTTTTTATATTTTGATGAAGCGGACCAAACGAGAGCAAAGAGCTTTAGTGCTGCGGTTTATGAAGCGTATCAGAATGCAAACGGTGCTCCGGCAGTATATCCGACGGACGAGCGTGCGATGAGCTTTCGTTACAGCGGAGAACCGGCAGAGTATGAGAATGTGTCGTTGTGTGATGTGTTGAACGGCACCATACCGGCGCAGGCATTTGACGATTGTATTGTTTTGGTAGGTGTATACGCAGCCGGAATGCTGGATACCTATTTTGTGCCGATTGCCAGAGGACAGCAGATGTACGGAGTAGAGATTCATGCCAATGCGATTCAGGCAATTTTGGAGGGAAAGACGCTTACGGCGATTCCTGTATGGCTGGATGCCTTGTTGGCGCTTGTGCTCGTGGTACTGTTGATGTTGATTTGTCGGAAGTTAAGTGTGCTTCGGGTAGTGCTGTGCTGTCTGTTGGTAATTGCGGTTAAGCTGGCAGCAGGAGTGTTCCTGTTTGATAAGGGATATTCGTGGAACAATCTGGTCGTACCGATGATGGCGCTTCTGATTGCGCTTTATTATACCGGTCTGCATTATTATCGGGCAAGAACCGCAAAGCAGGGAATCGAGAAGGCGTTTAGTAAGTATGTGGCACCACAGGTCGTAAATGAAATTGCCCAAAATGGCACCTATGAGCTGAAGCTTGGCGGAGAGAACCGAGAGGTAGCGGTTTTGTTTGTAGATATTCGTGGATTTACACCGTTGTCAGAGAGTCTGGAGCCGGAGCAGGTTGTGGATATTTTAAATGGTTATTTGGAGCTTACGACGGATTGTATTTTCCGACATGGCGGTACGTTAGATAAGTTCATCGGAGATGCTACCATGGCAGTGTTCAATGCACCGTTTGATACGGAGGATTATGTGTATAAAGCAGTACTGACTGCGTGGGACATTGTACAGGGCGGCAACCGAATCGAGGAGCAGTTTATCAAGCGTTATGGCAAGCAGGTAGGCTTCGGTGTGGGTGTAAACTGCGGTCCGGCAGTCGTGGGTAATATCGGCTGTGAGTTCCGTATGGACTATACTTCGATTGGTGATACCGTAAATACAGCAGCAAGATTGGAGGCAAATGCGCCAAAGGGAACGATTTATATCAGTGATGCGGTGTATCAGCAGGTAAAGGAACGTATTACGGTGGAAGAAATCGGTGAGATTCCGTTAAAGGGAAAATCGAAGGGCGTATTTGTATATTCTGTTACCGGTATTAAGAATGACAGCAAGTGAGTTGAGAGAATCGCTCAGAAAAGAGGAGAAGATTGAAACAGTTACTTATTATTCCGGATATCAATGATTTGCAGGACAGTTTGGCTCTGGCAGAAAAATATTCGCTTGGTTTTGAGTACAATGATTTTTTTGAACCGACGGTGCTGGATGATGAGCAGGTACTTGGGCGGATAATCGATAGTTATAGGGCGGTTTCGCTTCCGAAATACTGTACAATGCATGGGGCGTTTTTTGATGTGATTCCGGTTAGCAGGGACCCAAAAATCCGAGAGGTTTCTGAGCTTAGAATCGAACAGAGTATGGAGGCTGCCAGACGAATCGGAGCGGCAGCAGTGGTATTTCATACCAATTACAATCCGTTTCTGAATACTTCGGCGTACATAAAGAGCTGGCTGAAGGAGAATGTTGCTTTTTGGAGCAGTATATTGGAACGCTACCCCAAGAAGGGCATCTATTTGGAGAATATGTTTGATGGTTCGCCTGCATTGTTAGAGGAACTGTCGGAGAAGCTTTGTAAATACCCTAATTACGGCGTTTGTCTGGATTATGCGCATGCAACAATTTCAAAGACGGCACCGGAGGTTTGGGCAGAACGGCTCGGACGCTTTGTAAAGCATATTCACATCAATGACAACGATTTGGTGCGTGATTTGCATTTGGCATGGGGGAATGGAAAAATCAATCGGGAGAGCTTTTATCGGTGCTATGAAAGCTACATGAACGGTGCAACGGTGCTGATAGAGACCTCTTCTGCGGTAAATCGTTGGAATTCCTTAAAAGTGCTGGAGGCAGATGGTTTTTTGAAATAATCGGTGAAAAGGAGAAAGCAGATGAGGTTCGGAAAAATGCCAAAAGAGAAAAAAATATGGATTCTCTCTTTTTTGGTACTGGCGGTGGTCGCAGTGCTTGTTCTTGTGTTGTGCCAAAATCGTCAGGAGGGATACCGGACCATCAAGGTTTCGGAGGTTTCCGGTCAGGTAAGTGTAGTAAAGAACGGAATGGAATACGAGGCGTATCAGGGAATGCTGTTGCAGGAGGGCTATGTGATTGTGACGGCAGCGGACAGTTATGTTCGTATGGTTTTGGATGGTGACAAATATATCAAGCTGGAATCGGGCAGCCGGGCGGTATTTGAAAAGCTTGGTTTGCTGGGAAGCGGAAAAACCACCATCACATTGGAGCGAGGAGCGATTATCAGTGAAATTGTAAATCCGCTTGAGAAGGATGAGGATTATCGAATTTATACGCCAAGTGCTGTTTTGGCGGTACGAGGAACCATGTTTAAGGTTGTATCCGAGGGAACGGCGCAGGGAGAGCATAGTACTGAGGTGCTGACCTACGGCGGCAGGGTCATGTGTCAAAGGGTTATGCCGGATGATACGCTGGCAGACGAAGAGGTTATGATTGATGCCGGGAATATGAGTGTGATAAGAAAAGACACAGAGGATACGGTTTATGTGATAGGGGATACGGAGGGAGACCGAAGTCATACCGTGCCGATTCCGGCGGAACATATATCCGACGGAGAGCTGATGGAACTTTATTTTGCGTCGAAGAACGGACATGAACTGTTCCTTTCTGACGAAGAATTAGAGGATGAAATCCGAATGCGGGAGCTTGAGGTTAAGGATTATACCTCGGCGTACCGTTGGGCAAGTATCGTTGAGAATAAGGATGCGGTTACGTCTCCGGATGATGGAATCATATTCGTTTATGATGAGAAGGAGACGCAGCAAGCAGAATCGAATCAGGGAGCTCCGAGTGATGGAGAGCATACACATCTGCCGGAGGAGTTTGTAATAGAGGCGACCTGTACGGCGGTAGGAAGAAGGACGATAAGCTGTAGTATTTGTGACAGGATTCTTTCGGAAGAAGAGCTTTCGAAGGTAAAGCATACGGAAGGAGCTCCGGAAATAGTGTTGGAAGCAACCTGCACGGAAGCGGGAAAACGTGTTACCAGCTGTACGGTATGTGGCAATGTATTGCGGGAAGAAATGCTTCCGGCGATGGGACATACGGAAGGAAGCATGAGAGTGCTTGCGGAAGCGACCTGTACGGAAGTGGGAAAATGTGTCACAGACTGTACGGTTTGCGGCGAGATATTACGAGAAGAAACGATTTCGGTAATCGGTCATATAGAAGGTAGTTCGGAGGTAGTGTTGGAAGCAACCTGCACGGAAGCGGGAAAATGTGTTATAAAATGTACGATATGTGATAAGCTATTGCGGGAAGAAATGCTTCCGGCGATGGGACATACGGAAGGAAGCATGAAAGTGCTTGCAGAAGCGACCGATACAGAGGATGGAAAGCAGATTACCGAATGTATCACATGCGGTAAGGTACTGCGCGAAGAAGTAATTCCGGCGACAGGGCATATGGAAGGACAGCCGAGAATTGTGCAGGAAGCAGGTTGTGAGCGAGAGGGCAAGCGAATTACGGAATGTATAGAGTGCGGCAAGGTATTGCGCGAGGAAGTGATTCCGGCAATCGGACATGTGGCCGGAACGCCGGAAGTGATTACAGCGGCAACGTGTACGGCAGCAGGCAAGCAGGTCACGAAGTGTACGGTTTGCGGAGTCGTGGTGTTGGAAGAAGAAATACCGATGACAGGTCACACTGCCGGAACGCCGGAAGTGATTACAGCGGCAACGTGTACGACAGCAGGCAAGCAGGTCATGAAATGCACGGTTTGTGGGGATACGGTATCGGAAGAAGAGCTTCCGGCAACCGGACATATCGAAGGAGCACCGGAGGAGATATTAGCGCCGACGTGTACGACGGTAGGTAAGCAGGTCACAAAATGTACGGTTTGCGGAATTTCGGTATCAGAGAAAGAAATTCCTACGACCGGTCATACGGAAGGACAGCCGAGAGTTGTGCAGGAAGCGGACTGTGAGGGAGAAGGAAAGCAAATCACAGAATGTACGGAATGTGGTAAGGTGTTGCGTGAGGAAGTGATTTCAGCAACCAAGCATACGGCCGGAACACCGGAGATCATTGTTACAGCAACCTGTACGACGACAGGCAAACAGATTACGAAATGTACGGTCTGCGGAGAAACGGTATCCGAAGATGAAATACCAACAATAAGTCATACGGCCGGAACGCCGGAGATCATTATAGCAGCAACCTGTGCAACCACAGGTAAGCAGGTTACGAAATGTACAGTCTGCGGAACTACAGTATCAGAGAGAACCATTCCTGCGACGAGCCACACCTTAGGAACCCCGGAGGAAGAAACGGCGGCAACCTGTACAGTGGCAGGCAAGCAGGTCACGAAATGTACGGTCTGTGGAGATACGGTATTGGAGGAAGAGATACCTGCAACTGGACACACGGCGGGAACCCCGGAGGAAGATACGGCAGCGACCTGTACGGTAGCAGGTAAAATGGTCACGAAATGTACGGTTTGCGGAGATACGGTAGCGGAGGAAGAGATACCTGCAACTGGACACACGGCGGGAACCCCGGAGGAAGATACGGCGGCAACGTGTAC
>JAFTQM010000098.1 GCA_017462755.1 Lachnospiraceae bacterium
GGTTGGAGCCAGAGTCGGGGCTGAGCGGTTTTTGCATTATTTTGATAAGCTTGGTCTGACGCGCAAAACCGGTGTGGATTTGCCGGGAGAAGCAAGCTCGATTCTGCATAAGCTGGAAAATATCAAGGCGGTGGAGCTGGCAACCATGTCCTTCGGACAGTCCTTTCAGATTACGCCATTGCAGCTGATGCGTGCGGCTGCCGCGGCAGTCAATGGCGGTACCTTAGTGACACCGCATTTCGGAGTATCCGTAGAAAATGCAGAGGGGGTAACGATAAAGACACTGGAGTATCCGTTGGCAGAAAATGCTGTATCAGAAGAAACAAGTGAGCAGATGCGTGAGATGTTAGAAGCCGTTGTATCGGAGGGAACAGGAAACAAAGCGTATCTTCCGGGCTTTCAGATTGGCGGAAAAACAGCCACCTCAGAGAAGCTGCCGCGCCGGAGCGGGCGTTATATCGCATCTTTTCTGGGTTTTGCACCGGCAGAGAATCCGACGGTCATGATTCTGGTTATGATAGATGAACCGCAGGGAATCTATTATGGAGGAACCATCGCGGCACCGATTGCAGCCGAAGTGTTCGAAAACATTCTTCCGTATTTGGGCATTGTGCCGGAATATACGGAGGAGGAGCTTGCAAATGATTCGGTGGGGACGGTTACGGTGCCGGAGTTTACCGGCAAAACATTGACGGAGGCGAAGGCGTTGTTTCGGGCATATTCGGAAGGAGAGCTTTATATTACCGGTGAGGGTGAAAATGTAACAGAGCAGTTTCCGCCGGCGGGAGAGCAGGTAAACAAAAATACTGACTTGATTTTATATGTTGAATAGCCTATAATTTTTATGAAATGAAACAGGAAACACTTATATATGCATGAAAGGCGTGAGCGCGATGTTGGAATGGAAGGATAAAAAAATACTTATCGTAGGAACCGGAATCAGTGGAATTGCGGCTGCGAAGCTATTAGATAAATTGGCAAGAGTTGTGCTCTATGATGCAAATGATAAGCTGATGGAGGCAGAGGTGCGCAAAAAGCTTCCGGAGGATTTTGCGGGCAGCATTGCGCTTGGAGCGATGACGGAGGAGGTAAAACAGGGGCTGGATTATGTAGTGCTGAGTCCTGCAGTACCGACGGATCTTCCGGATGTGTTGGATTTGAAGAAGCGTGGTGTGACTATTCTTGGGGAAATTGAGCTGGCGTATCAGTATGCCAAGGGAGATATTGTAGCGATTACCGGTACCAATGGTAAGACAACGACGACGGCTTTGGTTGGCGAGATTATGCGGAATTATTTTGAGAGTGTCCACGTAGTGGGAAACATCGGAATTCCGTATACCGAGCGCGCACCGCTTATGACGGAGGATTCGGTGACGGTAGCAGAAATCAGCAGCTTTCAGCTGGAGACCATTTTGGAGTTTCATCCGAAGGTAAGTGCGATATTGAATATTACACCGGATCATCTGGACCGTCATCATACGATGGAGAATTATATTGCGGCCAAGGGTGATATTGCAAAGAATCAGACCGCAGAGGATGTCTGTGTCCTGAATTATGAGGATGCGGCATTGCAGGAGCTTGCAAAGGGAATCAAAGCACAGATTTGCTGGTTTTCCAGTGCCAGATGTCTGGAAAAGGGTCTGTATACTAGAGACGGGCATATTTATTATAATGACGGAGCAAAAGAAATCGATGTTTGTGCGGTGGAGGAGATGAATATCATCGGACGGCACAACCATGAGAATGCGATGACGGCAATTGCGATGGGTATTGCCATGCAGGTGCCGATGGAATGTATCCGAAAGGCATTGCGGGAATTTGTGGCGGTGGAACACCGGATTGAGTATGTGACGACCAAGAAGGGCGTAAAGTATTATAATGATTCCAAGGGAACCAATCCGGATGCGTCGATTCAGGCGGTTCGGGCAATGACGACACCGACGGTTCTGATTGCAGGTGGTTATGATAAGGGCTCGGAGTATGAGGAGTGGATTGACTGCTTTGAGGATAAGATTAAATGTCTGGTTCTGATGGGACAGACACGCGATAAGATAGCAGAAGCAGCGAGAGGCAGAGGTTTTCATGACATTGTGATGGTAGAGAGCATGGAGGAAGCGGTAAGCTTTGCTGCAGCGCATACTAAGCCCGGCGAGACGGTACTGCTGTCTCCTTGCTGTGCCAGCTGGGGAATGTTTAAAAATTATGAAGAGCGCGGAAATATCTTTAAAACATTAGTACGAGCACTGGAGGATTAGAGGGTTGACCAGAGATGAAATGGAACAGGGAAAAAGAATAAAAAAGCGACGCTATTATGATTACAGCCTGTTATTTCTGGTTATTTTTCTGGTTGGCTTTGGTCTGGTTATGATTTATAGCGTCAGCTATTACAATGCCAACAAGTACTATAGTGACCATGCGCTGTTTTTGAGGAAACAGGCGATTTTTGCGTTTGTTGGTGTGGTGCTGATGCTGGTAATTTCTAAGATAGATTACCGGATTTATATCAAAAAGCTGCCGATGCTGCCGGGCAAGCCGATATTGTGGCTTTATATGCTGTGCTTCGGTTTGCAGCTGTATCTGGTATTGTTCGGAGAATCGACCGGTGGTTCACAGCGCTGGATTAATCTGGGCAGCCTCGGAAAGTTCCAGCCGTCGGAGATTACAAAGATATGCGTGTTATTGTGTACGGCATATCTGGTACAGTTAGCACCGCAGAAAATGAATTCGATTAAGGGCTTTTTTAAGGTACTGTTTTTGATGGCGCCGTTGATTGCTTTGGTTGCGGTAGAGAACTTTACTACTGCGCTGGTTACCGGTGTAATCATGGTGGCGGTCTGCTTTGTATCGACCAGAAAAAAGGCATATTATTTTGTAATTGCGATTTTGCTGGTAATTGCGGGCGTTGTGTTTATTGTGTTGTTCCCGTATCGAATGGAGCGTATTGAAATCTGGCAAAACATCGAAACGCATCCGAAGGGCTATCAGATATTGCAGGGCTTGTATGCGATTGCAGGCGGCGGCTTGTTTGGAAAGGGCTTAGGTCAGGGTGTGCAGAAGTTGGGTTATATACCGGAGGCGCACAATGATATGATTTTCTCCGTGGTTTGCGAGGAGTTGGGTATGATTGGCGCATTTGCAGTCATCTTTCTGTTTGTGCTGCTGGCATGGAGAATTTTTGTGGTTTCGGTCAATGCACCGGATTTGTATGGCGGACTGATTGCGACCGGTGTTATGACACAGATTGCGGTACAGGTATTGATTAATATATCCGTAGTAACGAATACCATTCCGTCCACGGGTATTCCGCTGCCGTTTATCAGCTACGGCGGAAGCTCGCTTCTGGTGCTTTTGATGGAGATGGGAATCGTACTGAGTGTATCGAACCAGATTGAGCGGGAGCGTTGATAAAGATGGGGAAACACTGAATTAATCAGTGCTTTCGTAAGTGGTCAGGCACAAAAGAAGACCGGATACATAAAATGTATAAGATACTTTGTTTGAGGTGTATCCTATGGCTTCTTTACTGATTTCGGGTGGCAGACCGCTTTGCGGGGAAATCAAGATTCAGGGTTCCAAAAATGCGGTGCTGCCGCTGATGGCTGCAGCGCTGCTTTTACCGGGTACAACACGCCTGTCCGGTTGTCCGAGAATAAGTGATGTAGCAGCAATGGCGGAGCTGTTAGAGCAGGTAGGAGCCAGAGTATCATGGGAAGAGGATACACTTTGCATTGATGCGGCTACGGTGCATCCAATACCGTTAAAGCAGGAGGATACGAGGAAAACACGTGCAAGTATCCTGCTTTTGGGGGCCTTGCTTGGAAGAACACAGTGTTGTGAAATGGCATATCCGGGAGGCTGTGCGATTGGCAGCCGTCCGATTGATTTGCATCTGAAGGCATTGCGCGGTATGGGCTATACGGTATGGGAGCGAGAAGAGCTTTTCTGTGAGGGAAAGGGAATCGCGGGAGCGGATATATATTTTACGTTTCCGAGTGTAGGAGCGACCCAGAATGCTTTGCTGACGGCAGCAACGATTCAGGGAGAAACGCGTCTGCATGGAGTGGCAAGAGAACCGGAGGTACAGGTGCTGTGTCGTTTTTTGCAGAAGGCAGGAGTGAGGATTGACGGAATCGGTACTAAGAACCTCAAAATCAAGGGAAGTGAAGTGTTAATGCCGGTGAATGAAGTCGTTCCGTCAGACCGGATTGTGGCAGGAACCTATCTGGTAGCAGTGTTGGCGGCAGGCGGAAACGCCTTGCTGCATTGCGATTGTGTAAGAGAGCTGGCTGCACTGGTAAAACCGTTGCGCGCTGCGGGAGCAAAGATTTTTGAGCTGCCGGAGGGAATCCGGGTGGGTGCCGGAGAGCGGTTGACAGCCCTGGATTATTTGGTAACGGAGCCATATCCGGGCTTTCCGACGGATATGCAGTCACAGGTGATGGCATTGGCAGCGGTTTGTGAGGGAACCACTATATTGGAGGAGCGGGTCTTTGAGGCGAGATTGGCAACCGCGGCGCAGTTAAAACGGATGGGGGCAAAGATTTATCTGGAGGAAAATCGAGCCATCATACAGGGAGTGAGCAGGCTGCGGGGTGCTGCTGTCGAGGCAGGTGATTTGCGCGGAGCGGCAGCTTTGGTTATTGGCGGACTTTCGGCAGAGGGTGAGACGCTACTTGCAGGATATTCGTATATCCTGCGGGGATATGAGGATATTGTCCGTGATTTTACAGCCTTGGGAGCAGAGCTTCGATTGACGGAATCGCGGTAATATAGAAACTGATAAATAAAAAAAGTAATGAGTGGAGATTGATGTGAGAGTAACAGAGCAGCAGGAAGATGGGAAAAAGAAAACAAGGATTTTGTTCTTTGGTATCATTGCACTTTGCCTTGTACTGGCGATAGCAGCGGTGGTAGTGGTTCGAACGTATGAGTTGAAGAATGTGACCTTTACGGGGAACACGCGCTATACAGAAGAGGAACTGAAGGAACGAATTTTCACGGAAGCGACGGATCAGATTAGCTTTTTGTTTTATCTGCGGATGAAAACCAAGGGAACCGAGGAGATTCCGTTTATCGAAAAGCTGGAAACACATATGCCGGATTCGCATTCGATAGAGATTGTAGTACACGAGAAGCTGATTACCGGTTGTGTAGAGCAGATGGGAAGCTATTTGTACTTTGACCGGGAGGGTATCGTGGTAGAGAGTACAAGAGAGCGCCTTGAGGATGTACCGTTAGTTACCGGCTTGCGGTTTTCGCAGATTGTGTTAGAGGAAAAGCTGGTGGTTCAGAAGGAAAGCTTGTTTCAGACGATTCTGAATCTGGCGCGGTTGATTGAAAAACAGGAGCTTGAGGTAACGGAAATTCATTTTAATTCAGATTATGAGGTTACTTTATATGTTTCCGGCTGTGAGGTATTTTTGGGATACCGGGAGAATTATGATGTAGTATTGGCTACGCTGAAATCCGTTCTGTCATCGGCAGAAGGACGAAAGCTGCTGATAGATATGAGCAATTATGAGGAGGGAAACGGAAGAATTACTTCGACTCCGCTTGTGACAGAGGGGGACGAGGCAGGAGATTTATAAAAAAACAAAAGAATTAAAAGTTTTTACTTGATTATTTTCTAATTTAACTATATTATATAATATGGATAGAAAATAACGAAAATGGTATATTTCGGTTAAAAATAGAGGAAAGATAAAAGGAGGAATTACCTTGCTCGAAATTAGAACGAACGAATCAGATTCATCAGCAAAAATTCTTGTAGTAGGAGTTGGCGGTGCAGGCAATAATGCAGTCAACCGTATGATTGAGGAAAATATAAAGGGTGTGGATTTTGTCTGTGTCAATACGGACAAGCAGCATCTGAAGAATTGTAAGGCACCGCAGTGTATCCAGATTGGTGAGAAGCTGACCAAGGGTCTTGGCGCAGGTGCGCAGCCGGAGGTTGGTGAGAAGGCTGCAGAGGAAAGCAGAGAGGAACTGACGGAGATTATTCAGGGAAATGATATGGTATTTGTTACCTGTGGTATGGGTGGAGGTACCGGTACCGGTGCGGCTCCGGTCGTAGCGCAGATTGCAAAGAGCCTGGGTATTCTGACCGTAGGTATTGTAACAAAGCCGTTTAAGTTTGAGGCAAAGCAGCGTATGAACAATGCAATCAGCGGTATTGAAAAGCTGAAGGAAAATGTAGATACACTGATTGTCATTCCGAATGACAAGCTGCTTGAGATTGTAGACCGCAGAACAACGATGCCGGATGCGTTAAGAAAGGCAGATGAGGTATTGCAGCAGGGTGTACAGGGTATTACCGACCTGATTAATGTACCTGGTCTGATTAATTTGGACTTTGCGGATGTTCAGACGGTTATGAAGGACAAGGGCATTGCGCATATCGGTATTGGTATGGGTGCCGGAGACGATAAGTGTATTGATGCAGTAAAGCAGGCAATTACCAGTCCTCTTCTGGAGACAACGATTCAGGGTGCAACCCATGTGATTATCAATATTTCCGGTGATATCAGCCTGATTGAGGCAAACGAGGCAGCGACCTTTGTACAGGAGTTGGCAGGAGATACGGCAACGATTATCTTTGGTGCGGTGTATGATGAGACGACACCGGATCAGGCGACGATTACCGTTATTGCGACCGGTCTGTTAGAGGAGACGCAGAGTGTAAAGACACCTAGCTTTATGAAGCAGCCGATGCCGCAGTCAAATGCAACAACCAGTGCGCCGGTTTCCAGACCGACACCACAGCCGTTGTTTAGCAGACCAACGCAGTCCACGTCGTATTTTTCAAATACATCGACTTCCGGCTATACGGCACCGAGTCATACGCCGACCCCTTCTGCTCAGTCAATCAATAACAATGCTGAGAAGGAGAACAGCGGTATCAAGATTCCGGAGTTTTTGCAGAAGAATCGCCATAAGTAAGAATAGTACTTAAAACAATAGAATTATGTGAATTTGTTTCGGAAGCAGTCCAAGAGGGTTGCTTCCGTTTTATTTTGTGTTAACACAGAGGAGCTTTGGAAGAATGTGTATTTTTGGTCATGGTGTCGAACAGTGTTGCTTTTTGAAAAAATAAAATTGGAAAAATATAGTAACAGATGATTCGCTTTTACAAAATACGACAAAAAGATAAGCTATAATAAAGGGGAAAAGGGGGCATGCGATGGAGGAATGCTATTATCTGGATAGTGCGTTTGCGGTGAATTTCGGAATGGACTATTTGCTGTTAGAATTGACCGGCTTGTGTCTAAAGCGGCGAATCCAAAGAAAAAGAAAATTGGCCGGAAGTGCTTTGGGAGCGGTACTTGCCTGTGCGGTAGGAATCGGCGGAATGAAGCTATGGCTGCGTCTGCCGGTATGGTTGCTTGGAGCGGTTTTGATATGCCGCATGGCTTTTATGAGCCGGGGATGGCGCCTGTTTAAGGATACCGGAGTATTTCTGACATTGACGTTTGTCTTTGGCGGGATGCTCGGAAGTCTGGAGGTAACCGGAGGGATTCTATTGTTAGGCTTTACCGTGCTGGTAGCAGGGCTGCTGCGTTTGGTACTGTATTTGCGGAAGGAAAGAGAAAAACGCCGAATCTATCGGATTGAATTGGAACTGTTTGGAAATCGGCTGCAATGTATGGGGCTGTTGGATACGGGGAATGGTCTGTATGAACCGTTTAAGCACCGACCGGTCATTGTTTGTGCCTATGATTTCTTGGGACAATGCATGGAAGATGGCTTGCGTGAGCATCCGGAAAAGACCTGTGTGATACCGTATTGCTCGGTTGGAAAACAAGATGGCATTATGATGGGAGCGGAATTGTCGGCGCTGACGATTTTTATGGAAGAAGGCGAAATAAGGCAAAGTGGTGTAGTGCTGGCGTTGACTAAGCAGGTAACGGCATCGGGAGAATATCAGGTGATATTGCATCCGGATTTGCTTTGAAAAAAATAAAAACTAAGGCTGCAGAAAGGAAGATAATATGTTATTTAAGGTGGTTATACCGGAGCGGTTTCAGATGAGACTGAAGCCGAGTCTTCTGGCGATGATTTTTCACAAAAAGGGCGAGATACATTATATCGGAGGCGCGGAGATTCTTCCGGCACCGCTGGATGCAAGGCAGGAGGCAGATGCGCTGTCACTGCTTGGAACGGTGGAGGATGGTACGGCGCGTGCGCTGTTGGCGAAGCATAATTTGCGGTTGGTGGTATACATAGCAAAAAAGTTTGACAATACCGGTGTGGGCGTGGAGGATTTGATTTCCATCGGAACAATCGGTCTGATGAAGGCAATCAATACCTTCAATCCGGAGAAAAATATCAAGCTTGCCACCTATGCTTCGCGTTGTATTGAGAATGAGATTTTGATGTATCTGCGCCGGAGCAGTAAGTTGAAAATGGAGGTATCCATTGACGAGCCTCTGAATGTGGACTGGGATGGCAACGAGCTGCTGTTGTCCGATATCCTTGGAACAGAGGAGGACGGAATCTACAAAACCATTGAGGAGGAAGCGGACAAAAAGCAGCTTTATAAGGCGTTAGAAAAGCTGAATGAACGGGAGCAGATTATTATCAAGCTTCGCTTTGGTTTAAATGCATCGGATGATCGGGAACGGACGCAGAAGGAGGTGGCGGATTTGCTTGGAATTTCGCAGTCGTATATTTCGCGTTTGGAGAAAAAGATAATGAAACGCCTGAAAAAGGAGATGTTAAAGTAAAAGTAACCAAACTTGAGAAAAGGGGCTGTTTTTTTTGCAGGGAGTCTGTTATAATAACGTTACATTTAGGTACAAGTAAAAAACAGGAGGAACGAAAGCATGAAGACAGATATTGAAATCGCTCAGGAGGCGAAGATGATACCTGTAAAGCAGGTGGCGGAAGTGCTTGGTTTGACAGAAAACGAACTGGATTTTTATGGTAAATATAAGGCGAAGTTTTCGGATGAGCTGTATGAGAGAATCGAAGGCTGTCCGGATGGAAAGCTGATTCTGGTAACTGCGATTAATCCGACTCCGGCAGGTGAGGGAAAGACAACCACGACGGTAGGTCTGGGTCAGGCGTTCGGAAAGCTGGGAAAGAAGGCAGTGATTGCACTTCGTGAGCCTTCCTTGGGACCGTGCTTTGGTATCAAAGGAGGAGCTGCGGGCGGCGGCTATGCACAGGTCGTGCCGATGGAGGAGCTTAATCTGCATTTTACCGGAGATTTTCATGCGATTACCTCTGCGAATAATTTACTGGCAGCCCTGCTTGACAATCATCTGATGCAGGGAAATGCACTTGGTATTGACCCGAACCAGGTGGTATGGAAGCGTTGTGTGGATATGAATGACCGCGCACTCCGCAATATTGTTATTGGTCTTGGTAAGAAAACCGACGGTGTGGTACGAGAGGATCATTTTATCATTACCGTAGCTTCGGAGATTATGGCGATTCTTTGTCTGGCTGCGGATATGGAGGATTTGAAGAAGCGTCTGGCAAAGATTATTGTAGCCTATACCTATGACGGAGCACCGGTTACGGCAGAGGATTTGAAGGCGGTTGGTTCGATGGCTGCATTGTTGAAGGATGCGATTAAGCCGAATCTGATTCAGACCCTTGAGAATACTCCGGCACTGGTGCATGGTGGTCCGTTTGCGAATATTGCACATGGCTGCAACTCGGTTCGCGCGACAAAGACTGCGTTAAAGCTTGCGGATTATACGATTACGGAGGCAGGCTTTGGTGCTGACCTTGGTGCAGAGAAGTTTTTTGATATTAAATGCCGTATGGCAGGCTTGAAGCCGGATGCGGTAGTGTTAGTGGCAACGGTTCGTGCGTTAAAGTATAACGGTGGTGTGCCGAAGGCTGAGCTGTCGGCAGAGAATCTTAAGGCACTGGAGCTTGGTATCGTAAATTTGGAAAAGCATATTGAAAATGTACAGAAGTACGGAGTACCTTGTGTGGTTACGTTGAATCGTTTTGTGAGTGATACGGATGCGGAGCTGGCATTTGTAAAGAAGTTCTGCGAGGAGCGCGGCTGCGAGTTTGCCCTGTCCGAGGTATGGGAAAAGGGTGGCGAAGGCGGTATCGAGCTGGCACAAAAGGTATTAAAGACCCTTGAGGAAAAGGAAAGTCATTTTGCACCGCTTTATCCGGATGAGATGAGTCTTGCAGAGAAGATGGAAACCATCGCAAAGGAAATCTATGGTGCGGATGGTGTAACCTTTGACCCTGCAGCAAAGAAGCAGCTTGAGAAGCTGACGGAGCTTGGATTTGGAAAGCTTCCGGTATGTATGGCAAAGAACCAGTACTCTTTGTCGGATGATGCGACACTGCTTGGCAGACCGTCGGGCTTTACCATCAATATCCGTGAGGTATATGTATCGGCGGGAGCAGGCTTTGTGGTAGCGATTACCGGTACGGTAATGACGATGCCGGGCTTACCGAAGGTGCCGGCGGCAGAGCGTATAGATGTGAATGATGCAGGTGTAATTACCGGCCTGTTCTAAGAAAACACAGATTGATTCAACGTTTCTCTAACCGGAATGCTTTTTGGGAAATTCATTGTCATGCACGGGCGGAGCGGGCTTTGGAAAAGCGGCGAAAATTGCCCGAAAGTCAGCATGATTTGAGTGGATTTTTCTGTGAAATATGGTAAACTGTATACGGAAGCAGAGCGGTAAAGGAGTCCGGCTTTGCTAAAAAAGAGTACGGAAGCACCAAAGGAAAATGGAGGTAAAGTTAATATGGGATTAAAGCTTCAGAATGTAAATGATGCAGCGTTCAAAGAGTATGGAAGAGTGGTAACCGGATATGATTATACGGAGCTGTTGGATATTCTGACCAAGACGACGGAGGCATCGGATCATGTTATTTATGTGGCTTCGGATGCAAATCTGGAGGCGACTGCGGTAGCAAAGCAGCTGCAGGACAACTGCTATGGCGGTATGCCGATTGAGATTGGTTACTGCAATGGTACTAATACGATGTTAAACTGTCTGGAATATCACAAGGACAGTGAGATTAACATTGCAGCGGACGATGCGGTTCTGGTGGTGGCAAGACAGCAGGATGCGACCGAGATGCTTTCTTCGGATAAGATTGAGGCATTTTTGTTGCCAAAGGGTACGGCAGTAGAGCTGTATGCGACGACTTTACATTATGCACCATGCAGCGGCAAGAAGGATGCATCGTTCCGTGTAGCGATTGTATTGCCAAGAGGCACCAATGGTCCGAAGCCGGATATTGAGCCGAAGAACTCGGAGGATGAGCGTCTGTTTGCTACTAATAAGTGGCTGATTGCGCATCCGGATGCGGCAGAGGCAAAGCAGGGTGCTGTCATCGGTATTTCCGGTGTGAATATTGATATTTCAGATTTGATTTAAAAAAGCAGGGGTGCTGCAAAAGCAGTATGTTTCTGTCACGGTAACAAGCGCTTAGAGCAATTGTAAGAATGCGTTTGTTTACTTAGAGGAGAGCATATTCAGTTTGCAGCAGCCCTTTTTTGTAGGATAAGAAAGTAATTGTTTCGGGGTATCAGCGGTGCTTTCGGTCGACCTGTTCGTCTAAGGCGTTGTCTTTTAGGAAGCTGGCGCGTCGAATGGCACCGGCACCAAAGCGGTCACGAATGGAGTCAATGGCAACGTCTAATTTTTCCAAACGTTCCGAATGTGCATCCTGAAACAGCGTGAGCTGCTCGTAGGCAGGCTCGTTCAGCTTGGTAACACGAATGCCGAGCAGGCGAAGCGGCGAGGCATCCCAGCTTTCCTTGAGCAACAGGACGGCGGTATCGTAAATCACGTTGGTAGAGGCGGTCGGTGTGGCAAGCGTGGTCTGGTGAGAGGAGGACTTGAAATCGCAGTCCTTTTTTTCAACCGTAATACAGCTGCCCTTGTGTCCTGCCTTGCGTAATCTGGCTCCCACGGCTTCGCTGAGTGCCAACAGCACCTGACAGGCAGCATTAAAGTCGGTCACGTCGGAGGAAAGGGTCGTACTGTTGCCGATGCCTTTGTTTTCCGGTTCTTCGGCTTCGACCGGAGATAAATCAATACCGTTGGCAGAGGCATGAATCTGAGCGGCATACTTCATACCGAGATGTGATTGGAGCAGAGAAAGGTCCATCCGTGCCAGTTCACCGATGGTGCGAATGCCCATGAGGGAAAGCTTTTGGCGGGCAGAACGACCGACGCCGAATAACTCACCGACCGGCAATGGCCACATTTTCTGAGGGATTTCGTGAGGAAATAACGTGTGGCACAGGTTCGGCTTTTTGAAATCGGATGCCATCTTGGCAAGCAGCTTGTTGGTGGAGATGCCGATGTTTACTGTGAAAGAGAGCTCGTTGGCGACACGCTCGCGCAGAGCATTGGCTACCGCTATCGGTTCGCCGAACAGGTGAATTGTATCGGTCATGTCTAAAAAAGCCTCGTCAATGCTGAATTGCTGCATGATGGGAGAGTACTCCAAAAGCAAATCCATCAAAAGTGCAGAGTTCTGATTGTATGTTTTGAAATCCGTAGGAAGCAGTACGAGGTTCGGACATTTGCGCAATGCGTTTACAATCGGCTCGCCGGTGGTTACGCCCATGGCCTTGGCAATGGGAGATTTGGCGAGAATGATACCGTGGCGTTTGGTGGAGTCACCGCCGATGGCGGCCGGAATCGATAACAAATCGATGGAATCCGGGTCGGATTTTTTGCGCTCCTTATTCGTCCAGTTTAAAAAAGCACTATTAACATCAATGTGAAAAATCAATCGCTCTTTTTCTGTATGCATCTGAAAATCCCTCATAAAAGTAGTTTAGTGACAAGAACGTATGTTTGGTATGATTATAACAGAGTTCGGGAAGAAAGTAAAGGGGGAAGAGGAAGGTTTTTTGATTATAATTCGGGTGATTTTTTTGTGCAGTCCTCGGTTTTGATATCGACCAGAATAATATCTTCTCCAATCTGACGGATACAATTCCAAGGGATGACGATTTCCTGATCTCTGCCGAGCAGACCGAAGAGCTTGCAGGGGCCGGGAACAATCAGTGCCTCGATGCAGCCGGTTCGAAGACAGAATTCGATATCGTCCGGAAAGCCGAGGCGTTCGCAGCTGCGGCAGTTGATGACTTCCTTTTCTCTGAGTTCACAAAGACGCATAAGACCTCCATGTGGGAAAGGGTTTGGTATTATTATATTTTTTACAGAAAAAATCTTGACCGGATTTTTGAAAGTTACTATAATAAAGTATATGGGTCTCCATATGGCAATGAACAAGCTTTGGCATAGAAAGGAAGGCAGCGATGAAGTGTCCGTTTTGTGGAAAAGAAAATACGCGCGTAATTGATTCGAGACCGGCAGAGGAAAACAATTCCATTCGCAGAAGAAGATTGTGTGATGCATGTGGTAAGCGCTTTACCACTTATGAGAAGATAGAAACCATTCCGTTGGTAATTATTAAAAAAGACAACAACAGAGAGCCGTATGACCGCTCTAAATTAGAGTCGGGGATTATTCGTTCCTGTCACAAGCGTCCGGTATCCATGGATCAGATTACGGCGCTGGTGGATGAGGTGGAAAATTATATTTTCAATATGGAAGAAAAGGAGATACCGAGCAGCAAAATCGGAGAGCTTTTGATGGACCGCTTGAAGGAGTTGGATCAGGTGGCATATGTCCGCTTTGCATCGGTGTATCGTGAATTTAAGGATGTCAATACCTTTATGGATGAATTGAAAAAGATTTTGGACCCGGAAAGTTAAGGATGCATTTATTGAGATAACAAAACAAAGGATGTAGGCGTATGAATATTGAAGTACAGATTTGTGGGTTGGCAATATTATTTGTAATTTTATATCTGATTATGTCTCAGCGTAAGCTGCCATTAAGGTCTACAAAGACATTTTTGGGTATATGGGTTATTGTACTGCTGTCATTGTTGTTGGATATCTATGCATTATATCTCATAGAAAATATTGAGCATTATAATGAGGTATATGTCGCTAAGATATTCAAGCTGCATATGGCTACATTTGCGTGGACAACCATATACGGTCTGTTATTTGTCCTTAAGGATGCGTATCCGGACAAGAGCATAAAGAACACGATAAGAGTGTTGTTTGTTGTATTAGTTGCGGTGTCAACAATTGGTACAATGCTATGCGAGCTGTATGTTGTCAGAGATGGTGATGGTTCGAATTATACTCGTGGAAATGCGCTTATCTTTACCTATGGATTTGCTGCTGTTATGGTAGTATTTATTGCCGTATTTCTTCGGATTAAGAGAAAAATTCTTAATCCAACGAAGAAATACTGTATCGGAATATGGGTTACCATGTGGGTTGTTGCAGGTGTTGGACAGACCTTGTTTCAGGATTATCTGTTATTCAGCTTTGCCAGTGCAATTGGAGTTATGGTTATATTCATGAAGCTGGAAAATCCGGATAATTACATAGACAGGGTAACGGGTCTGTTTAACAGCAATGCCTTTGGGCGTTATACAAGACAGCTGTATGCTATGCATAAGAATGCGACCATGCTGTTAATTAAATATGATTTTAATTTTAAGGAAAGTATTTCTTATGAGACGGAAGTGATCATTAATAAGCAGATAGAAGAGTTCGTCAAGTCTCTGAATACCTTAGTATTCCGAGAATCGGAAAGAGAATTTATCTTTGTGTTTGATGATGAGGAAAGTGCAAAAGTATGTCAGGATAAGCTGGTTGAACGTTTCAAGCAGCCGTGGGGCGAGAAGCATCGCAGAAAGACGGTTCTTGAGTGGTATTTCATTCCGAATACGGAGTTGCTTTCGCGTCCGGAGGATGTGCTTGGTATATTCCAATATGCAACGCAGAATCTGAATAGTGCGGATTTGGCGAATGGTCTGATTATTGATGATGAAGTCATTAAATCAATGTATAATGAAAAGGCAGTAGAGAATCAGATAATTAAGGCATTGGAAAATGACAGGATAGAGGTATTCTATCAGCCGATTTTTTCAGTAAAGGATAAGAGGTATACGACTGCTGAGGCTTTGGTGCGTATCAGAGAAAAGGATGGCTCGATAGTACAGCCGGGTAAGTTTATTCATGTTGCTGAGAAAAAGGGAATTATTATTAAACTCGGTGAGGTTGTGTTTGAAGAGGTTTGCCGATTTATATCGGAGTACAAGCCGTATACCTATGGCATTGATTATATCGAGGTTAATCTGTCGGTAGTACAGTGTGTATACGAGCATCTGGCAGAGGATTTTATAGGAATACTTGATAGATATAAGGTAGACCCTACGAGGATTGTCTTAGAGATAACAGAGACAGCGTCCGTACGAGAAAAAGCGATTCTTCTTAATAATATGGAAAAGTTAAAGGAATACGGAGTACGTTTTGCGCTGGATGATTTCGGAACAGGACAGTCTAACCTTAATTATATCGTAGATATGCCGGTAGATGTTGTTAAGTTTGATAATACCATGACAAAAGCATACTTTGAAGATGGCACGGCGAAATATGTAATGGACGCAGCGATGCATATGATTCAGGGTATGGAGCTTCAGATAGTATCCGAGGGAATCGAAAGAAAAGAACAATACCAGACGATGGAGGAGCTGGGAATTGATTATATCCAAGGCTATTATTTCTCGAAGCCGGTAGAGAAAGAGAAGTTTATGGAACTGATAAAACATAATAAATAAGTAGCTTTGGCTGAGGGTTCGGTATAGTATGGAACCCTCAGCCTTTTTATATACTTGCAAATACAAAAGAGATTCGTTATAATGGGTACAAGCCTTTCTGGAGAGAGAAAGGAGCGAAAATGTTTAGTAAAACGTATGGAGCGGCAATTTTGGGAATTGACGCGCAAATGATTCAGGTGGAGGCAGATGTGAGTGACGGTCTGCCGGGGTATGAGCTGGTAGGTTATCTTTCGTCGGAGGTGCGTGAGGCGAAGGAGCGGGTACGGGTAGCGATACACAATGCGGGCTTTGTACTTCCACCCAAAAAAGTCACGATTAATCTTTCTCCGGCAGACCTTCGAAAAGAAGGAACTGCTTTCGATCTTCCTATCGCGATTGCGATTCTGACGGCATCCGGTTATTTATCCGAGGAAATGATTGCACACACGATGTTTTGCGGCGAACTAAGCCTGAATGGTGAGTTAAATCCGGTAAACGGTATTTTACCGATTGTTTTGTGTGCGAAAAAAGAGGGCTTGAAGCGAATGATTCTGCCACTGGCAAACCGGGCAGAGGCAAGGATGATGGATGGAATTGAGGTGCTTGCGCTGCAATCCTTATCGGATGTAGTGCGGGTGCTGCAAGGCGGTACATATGAGGAAGAGGTGGTTACGATAGAGCAGGAGACAGAGTCGGGGGAATTGCCGGATTTTAAGGATGTATGCGGTCAGGTAATCGCAAAGCGCGCGATTGAGATTGCGGTGGCAGGGGGACACAATATCTTGTTTACCGGAAGCCCCGGTGCAGGGAAAACGATGCTTGCCAGCCGGATTCCGTCGATTATGCCCGCGCTGACAAAGGAGGAGAGTCTGGAGCTTTCGAAGATATATAGTGTGGCGGGCAGATTAGACGGAGAAAAGGGACTTTTGACCGCGCGTCCGTTTCGCGCACCGCATCATACCGTGACACCGATTGCGATGGCGGGCGGCGGCAGAAGACCGGTGCCGGGAGAGATTAGTCTGGCATCGGGCGGTGTGCTGTTTTTGGATGAGTTTCCGGAATACAGCAGACAGACGATAGAATTGCTGCGACAGCCGTTAGAGGAAAAAAAGATTACGATTAACCGTATGGCGGGAACCTGTGATTATCCGGCGACCTTTCTTTTGGTGGCGGCGATGAACCCATGCCCGTGCGGAGCATATCCGAATCGCAATCTCTGTCGGTGTACGGAGCCGCAGATTCGACGGTATCAGGGACGAATCAGTCGGCCGATTTTGGATCGGATTGATTTGTTTTTGCAGATTGCTCCGGTGGGGTATGAGGAGCTATTGCAGCAGGGGGAGCAGGAGAGCTCGGTACAGATTCGTAAGAGGGTTGAGGCAGCGCGTAAGCTGCAATATCAAAGATACCGTAAGCTTGGAATTCACACCAATGCAGAGCTTCCGGCGAGCAGCTTGAAGGAATATTGTCCGTTGGGAGAAAGGGAAACGGAAATGATGAAGGAGGCGTTTTATACCTATCAGCTGAGTGCCAGAGCATATCATCGGATGATTAAGGTAGCGCGGACGATTGCGGATTTGGCAGGTGAGGAACGAATTTTGCCGGAGCATCTGAGTGAGGCAGCCTGCTACCGAAACGAGATGAAGCTGTAAAGGAGCGTGAGAGAATGGACGCGACAAATAAGCTTTATTGGTATTGGTTATCGAAGCTAGAAATCATAGGACCGGCGGGGCGCAAAAGGCTGTTGGAACGGTTTCAAAGCCCGGAGGGAATCTTTCGGGCAACACCGGAGGCAGTGGAACGCTTTGGCGGGCTGACACCGAAGCAGCTGCAGGCGTGGATGGATTGTGAAATCAGAGCAAAGGCAGCGGAAGAGTTTTATTTGCTTAAGGAACGGGACATTCATTTTGTCTTAAAAGAGGAGTCCGGATTTCCGATGGCGTTGCGCGAAATCCCGCAGGCACCGGATTTTTTGTTTTATCGGGGACGACTGCCGGAGGAGCATAAGATTTCCATTGCGATGATAGGGGCAAGAGAATGTTCCTTTCGCGGCAGAAAAATTGCGCAGGAGCTGGCGGGTGAGCTGGCTGACGCGGGAATTCAGATTATCAGCGGTATGGCGCGCGGGGTGGATGGTGTTTCCCAGAAAGCAGCGCTGCAATATGCACCGAGCTATGCGGTGCTGGGCAGTGGCGTGGATTATTGTTATCCGCCGGAAAATTATGCGTTGTATGAAGAATTGCTCCGGCGGGGAGGCATTCTCTCGGAATACCCGCCGGGAAGCAGGCCTGCCGCCTTTCATTTTCCGATGCGAAACCGGTTGATTGCAGGGCTGGCGGACGGACTGGTGGTAGTGGAAGCGAGAAAAAAGAGTGGTACACTGATTACGGTAGATTTTGCACTGGAGCAGGGGAAGCAGGTGTTTGCAGTACCGGGGCGTGAAGGGGAGGCGCTTAGTGAGGGCTGTAACGAATTGTTGTTGGACGGAGCACATGCGGCGACCTGTGCAAAGGATATTTTGGAGGTGTTGGCAAAGGAGTATATTATGCCGCCCAAAACGAGAAATAATAAAAAAAATATTTTTTTACTTGAAGAAGAAGAAAAAATGTTGTATGCTAGTGTGAGTTTGGAGCCGAAACATCCGGAGGAGTTGTTACGTCTGACCGGATGGGCACCGGAAAAACTAATGCAAATATTATTTTCTCTTGAAATGCGGGGATTAATTTATTCCCCGACGGGGAATTACTATATGGCAAAGTAACAGACGGCTTGTGATAAGATGGAGGGAGAGTATGGCAAAAAATCTAGTGATTGTAGAGTCACCGGCAAAGGCGAAAACCATTAAAAAATTCCTGGGGGCAAACTATGAGGTTATGGCAACCATCGGACATGTGAGAGATATGCCGAAGAGTCAGCTGGGAATTGATGTGGAAAACGGCTATGAGCCAAAATATATTACGATTCGCGGAAAGGGCGATTTGCTCGCGAAGCTCAGAAAGGAAGTCAAGAAGGCAGACAAAGTATATCTCGCAACTGACCCTGACCGTGAGGGGGAGGCGATTTCCTGGCATTTGGCGAATGTGCTGAAGTTAGATCCGGAGGAGAAGAACCGGATTACATTTAATGAGATTACCAAGAATACGGTGAAGGCTTCGATCAAAAAAGCCAGAGCGATTGATATGGATATGGTAGATTCTCAGCAGGCGAGACGTGTGCTTGACCGTATGGTGGGTTATCGCATCAGTCCGTTGCTGTGGGCGAAGGTAAAGAGGGGCTTGAGTGCGGGACGCGTGCAGTCTGTGGTTCTGCGTCTGGTGGCAGACAGGGAAAATGAGATTGAGGCATTTATACCGCAGGAGTACTGGAACTTGGAGGCTGCCTTTTTGCCGGAGGGAAGCAAGAAGGCGGTGCAGGCAAAGTTTTACGGTACGACGGAGAAAAAGCTTACCATTTCCAATAAGGAAGAGTTAGAGCAGATTTTGGAAAAATTAAAGACGGCGGAGTTTGCGGTAAGTGAGGTAAAGAACGGAGAGCGTCATAAGAAGGCACCGCTTCCGTTTACGACCAGTACGCTGCAGCAGGAAGCAACCAAGCTGCTGAATTTTTCTACACAGAAGACAATGCGTCTGGCGCAGCAGTTGTACGAGGGTGTTGATGTCAAGGGACACGGAACCATCGGTTTGATTTCTTATCTGCGTACCGATTCGGTTCGTGTGTCGGAGGAGGCAGATGCAGCAGCAAAGGAGTTTATCCGTGAAAATTACGGTGAACACAATGTGACGACGCAGGATGTCAACAAAGCGGGCGGCAAGAAGATTCAGGATGCGCATGAGGCGATTCGTCCGACCTATGTGGATTTGACACCGGTGGTGATTAAGGAATCTTTAAGCCGGGATTTGTTCCGGTTGTATCAGTTAATCTGGAAGCGTTTTATTGCCAGTCGTATGGCACCTGCAGTATACGAAACGACTTCGGTAAAGATTGACGGTGCGGGTTATCGCTTTACGGCTGCGACCTCCAAGTTAAAGGAGGAGGGCTTCCTTTCGGTTTATGCGATACCGGAGGACGAGGAGGAAGAAAAGAACAGCGGCTTTACCGGACTTGTACAGAAGCAGAGTCTGAAGTTAGAAAAGCTGGAGGAGAGTCAGCATTTTACTCAGCCGCCGGCACATTATAATGAAGCAAGTCTTGTAAAGGCAATGGAGGAGTTGGGAATCGGAAGACCGAGTACCTATGCGACGACAATTACTACGATTATTGCAAGACGCTACGTTGTGAAGGAAAACAAGAATCTGTATATTACCGAGCTTGGAGAAGCGGTAAATAATATTATGAAGATAGCTTTTCCGACGATTGTAGATGTAAACTTTACCGGAAATATGGAAGCGCTGCTGGATGGTGTTGAAGAGGGTGTGGTAAACTGGAAAACCATCGTAAGTAATTTTTATCCGGATTTGGATGAGGCAGTGAAAGAGGCAGAGGAGAAGCTGCCGCAGGTAAAGATTGAGGATGAGGTAACGGATGTTGAGTGCGATATGTGCGGTCGGATGATGGTAGTAAAATATGGTCCGCACGGAAAGTTCTTAGCTTGCCCGGGCTTCCCGGAATGCCGCAATACCAAGACCTATCTGGAGAAAATCGGAGTGAATTGCCCAAAATGCGGTAAGGATATCGTGATTCGGAAAACCAAGAAGGGCAGAAAGTATTACGGCTGTGAGAGCAATCCGGATTGTGATTATATGTCCTGGCAGAAGCCGAGTGATGTGCCTTGTCCGAAATGCGGTAATCTGTTGCTTGAAAAAGCAAACCGTCTCGTATGCCAGCAGGAGGGCTGCGGTTATCAGACAGAAAAAGCGGAAAAATGAGAACCGATTCAATTGCCAAGTTATACAGCTACTTTGAAAAATCAGAAAATAAGAAAATAATTCATTCAAAATCGAAAATTTTACTTGTTTTTCTAAAATATATGTGTTAACATATAGTTATAAATTGATGTATGGGGGTTTGACAATGAGTGTACAGTTATTAGACAAGACCAGAAAAATCAATAAACTGCTACATAACAACAGTTCTCATAAGGTTGTTTTTAATGATATCTGTCTGGTATTGAGCGATATTCTTGAATCAAATATCCTCGTAATCAGCAAAAAGGGCAAGGTTCTCGGAATCAGAAACCGTGCAGATATTCCACCGATTGGCGAGCTGATTAAGGATGCGGTGGGCGGTTATATTGACGGTATGTTAAATGAGCGCTTGCTGAATATTCTTTCTACAAAGGAGAATGTAAATCTTGCAACATTGGGATTTGAGTTCGACGGAGTGAATGACTATCAGGCAATTATCACACCGATTGATATTGCAGGAGAGCGTCTCGGATCATTGTTCCTGTATAAGAATGCAAGAAATTATTCGATTGACGATATTATTCTGAGTGAGTACGGAACGACGGCCGTAGGACTGGAGATGATGCGTTCGGTAAATGAAGAGAATGCAGAGGAGAATCGTAAGGTTCAGATTGTACGTTCTGCGATAAGTACGCTTTCGTTCTCGGAGTTGGAAGCAATTACACATATTTTTGAAGAGCTGGATGGAAATGAAGGAATTCTGGTGGCAAGTAAGATTGCGGACAGAGTAGGAATTACCCGTTCGGTTATCGTAAATGCACTTCGTAAGTTTGAAAGTGCCGGTGTGATTGAATCCCGCTCGTCCGGTATGAAGGGAACCTACATTAAGGTATTAAACGATGTGGTGTTTGAGGAACTAAAGAAGATGCAGTAACCAAGGATGGGATACGCAAAAGGATTTGAAACGGGGATTCACGGCTTTCAAATCCTTTTTTTTGTTTTAATCGTGGCGAATTTTGCGAAATTGATGCCTATAGCTTGTAGAAAAGTATCAAAAAAATGATTTTTTTGAAATATATCTTGTGTTTTGTGACTAAATTGACTATAATAGGTACTAGGTTGTTTTTTTGTAACCTGGAATCGAATGAAAGGGTGAATACATCGTGATAGGATCAAATGTATATAACTACATCAATGTTTTAAATAAAGCAGCAGGTGCCAGTTATTTGAGAAATGAGGTTCTTTCGAATAATTTGGCAAATGTAGATACGCCGAATTTTAAGCGCAGTGATATCAGCTTTGAGAATTATTTGAAGCAGGAGTTGGTTTCCGGCTTTGGTAATATGGATCAGAAGATTGCAGCAGTGGATTTGAGCAATCTTAATGCTACGGTTTATGTGGATCAGAGTACGCTCAGCTATCGTCTGGACGGAAATAACGTAGACATTGATATGGAGGAAGCTAATCTGGCAGAGAATCAGATTCGTTATTATACATTACTGGATTCGATGACCCAGGAATTCTCCAGAATCAAGATGGTATTAAACCGTAATTAATGAGACGAATATCTCTGAGAGGGATTCAGAGTAAAGATAGAATGGAGGCAGTATTATATGGCAAGTATTGATGCGTTGAACATCAGCGCAAGCGGAATGAGCGCACAGCGTCTCAGAATGGATATTATTTCGCAGAATATTGCGAATGTAAATACAACCAGAGATGAGAATGGCGATGTTTATGTCAGAAAGACGGTAACCTTTGCGACCCGTTCGCAGGATTCCTTTTCTACCATGCTCGCACAGACACAGATGAATTCGGCAACCAATCTGGTGGGCAACGGAGTAAAGGTAGCGTCGATTGTAGAGGATCATGTGACTGCAATGCGGCAGGTATACGATCCGGGCAATCCGGATGCCGATGAAAACGGATATGTTACATACCCGAATGTAAATACAGTGACAGAGATGACGAATCTGATTGATGCAACCCGGTCGTATGAAGCGAACATTACCGCGTTTAATGCGACAAAGAATATGTTGCTCAAGGGACTGGAAGTAGGAAAATAATTTCTGACAGTCGGGAGAAAAGATTCTAAAAGAACGGAGAAATGGAAATGGAATTTACATCAATAGGTGCAGTTAAGAGCCTTTCGGATTATACCGCAACATGGAACCGGGGGAAGACAGAGGAGACTGCAAAAAATACTGCTTTTGAAACTCTGTTTCAGTCTGCAATGCAGATGATTCAGGAAACCAACGATTATACAAATGCTGCAGAAGAAGCGGAGCTGTCTTATGCAATGGGACTTACCAACAGCACGACGGATGTGCAGGTAGCACAGCAAAAAGCAAATATTTCGTTGCAGTATACTGTGGCTGTAAGAAATGCGGTGCTGGACGCCTATAAGGAAATCATGCAGTTACAATTCTAATAGAGTGGGGTAGGATTTCATGCAGGAGCGATTCAAACAATTTGGGAATAAAATAGTAGAAATATGGAGTAAATATACGAAAAAACAGAAGGCAATTATAATAAGTACTGTTGGTGCGGTAGTTATTATGATTGTCTTGTTGGCGTACTTTTTGGGCAGAGTAACGTATACCAAGTGGCAGACCTTTGAGGATGTATCCACGGCTAAAATGGCGGTGGAGCTGTTAGACGAGGCAGGCATTGCGTATAAGGTTGCGGCTGACGGAGTAACCGTCTCGGTAGATTCGAAGAGGGTAATAGATGCGACCTATGCGATTACGGACAGCTCTCTGCTTGAGGATGGTCTGATGTCGTTAGAGGAGATGCTGAACAGCGATATCAGTACGACGAATTATGAGAAGCAGGTGAAGTTTTCGAGATATACACTGGATGATCTGGCAAAGCAGATTGAAGGTGTTGTGGGTGTTGAGAAAGCAAGACTGAATGCAATTCCGGTAGACCGCACAACGACGATTTTAGCAGAGTCAACTGAGATGCAGTGTACGGTATTCCTTACGATTAATAAGGATTTTACCAAGACGATGGCAGAGAGCATTGCGGTAGGTGTATCCAATGCCCTTGGTAATTCATCGCTGGAAAGTGTCAAGGTAATTGACCAGTATGGCAATCTGTTGTACAACGGTCCGGAGGATGAGGATGTGATGTCGCTGAGCAATCAGATGGCTCAGACAGAGGCGACTTATGAATTTTATCGTGATTTGGTAGTGCGTTACGGTTTGCATCTGAATTACGATTATGTAGAAGCAGAATTCAATCTGGACATCAATTATGACCGTATTGAGGAATATCTGCATGAGTATCTTCCGGCAGAGGGCTCGGATCAGGGACTTTTGAGTGTTTACGAAAAGTATTCCGCAGAGAATTCCGGCAGTACAGAGGATGTACCGGGTACTGACTCGAACGATGAAACCGATTATTACATCGAGACCAGTACAGCCGGTAAGAGCTCGGTGGATTCGGAAAAAATGACTTATATTCCGAGTGAGAGAGTAACGACGACTTTAAAGCAGTTTGGTGTAATTGATACGGAGAATTCCAGTGGTGCGATTATCTTAAAGCGTGTGCGCCAGTATACCGAGCGGGAGCTTGAAGTATTAGGACTTTTAGAAGAAACTACATACGAAGAATATAAAATTAATAACAGTCAGCCGGTACAGCAGGAGACGCCGCAGGAATTCTATGATGCATTCTCTAAGGCAACCGGTATTGATGCAGAGAATCTCCAGATTATCATCTACGAGATTCCGGAATATCTGGATCCGGAGGAAGTCGGAACCGATTGGAATCTGATTTGGACGATTGTACTGTTTGTGGTTATTATTCTGTTGCTGATTTTTGTTGTGTTCCGTGTATCCAAGCCGGTAGAAGTAATCGAGACCGAGCCGGAATTGTCCGTGGAGAAGCTGCTGGCTACAACGAAGGAAAATCAGTCCTTAGACGATATCGAGTTCAGCGAGAAGTCCGAGGTAAGAAAGATGATAGAAAAGTTTGTAGACGAAAATCCGGAAGCAGTCGCTGCGCTTTTGCGTAATTGGCTGAATGATGAATGGAGTTGATGAGGTATGAAGGGAACAGACGAATACAGTGGATTACAAAAGACCGCAATTTTGATGATTGCTCTGGGACCGGAGCGTTCCTCTAAGATTTTCAAGCATTTGAAGGAGGAAGAAATCGAACAGCTGACGCTGGAGATTGCGAATACAAGAAGCGTGTCGCAGGCGACCAAGGACGCCGTTATGGATGAGTTCTATGAGGTTTGTCTGGCGCAGCAGTATATTGCAGAGGGCGGTATTGCCTATGCAAAGGATCTGTTGGAGAAGGCACTGGGTACCGAAAAGGCAATGGAGGTTATCGGAAAGCTGACAGCTTCCCTGCAGGTTCGTCCGTTCGAGTTTATTCGAAAGATCGATCCTGCCCAGCTTCTGACCTTTATCCAGGACGAGCATCCGCAGACCATAGCATTGATTTTATCTTATCTGTCAGCAGGACAGTCGGCAGCACTGATTGGTGCGCTGGCTCCGGACAAGCAGGCAGACGTAGCAAAGCGTATTGCGCAGATGGATCGTACATCCCCGGATGTATTGAAAGAGGTGGAGCGAGTGCTGGAAAAGAAATTCGCATCGCTGGTCAACCAGGATTACACGATTGCCGGTGGTGTCGATGCTATCGTAGATATCTTGAATACCGTAGACCGTGGTACCGAGAAGCATATTATGGAAACTCTCGAAATCGAAGAGCCGGAATTGGCAGACGAAATCCGCAAGAAGATGTTCGTATTCGAGGATATTCTTTCTTTGGACGACCGTTCGATTCAGCGTGTGCTGCGTGAGGTTCAGAATGATGAGCTTGCAATTGCATTAAAGTCGACCGGCGAAGAGGTTCAGGAGGTTATCTTCAACAATATGTCCAAGCGTTTGTCGGCTATGATCAAGGAAGATATGGAATTTATGGGTCCGGTGCGTATGAAGGATGTTGAGGAAGCTCAGCAGAAGATTGTTAATATCATTCGTAAGCTGGAGGATTCCGGTGAGATCGTAATTTCCCGAGGCGGAGGTGACGAGATCGTTGTCTAATGTAATTAAAGCAGCGGCTATTCGCTATACACAGGAAAAGAGAACAATTGATTTGAATGCCCGTGCGGATGAATTTGTACGGTTGTTCGCAGAAAAGCATGCAAAGGTTTTGGAGCCGGAGGCAGAGGCTGCACCGGACTTCCAACCCGGCATTGCGGGATTGTTCGCAGAGCGCATCGAAGAGGATGAGCTAGCGGCAACAATCGCGGAGCCGGAGGTGTTACAGCCGTCCCTTGAGGAGCAGGAAGAACTGTTGCGATTGCAGACAGAGCAGATTTTAGAGGATGCACGCAAGGAAGTAGAACAGATGTTGGCGGATGCGAACAGAGAAGCGGAAGAAATTCGCAAACAGGCATATGAAAAAGCGGAACAGAAGGGCTACGAGGCGGGCAGACAGAAGGCAGAAAAAGACCTTGAAAATCTGAAGCGCCAGCTGGAAGAAGAGGCTCAACTGAATCGGATGACCTATGAAAAGCAGGTGGAGGAATTAGAGCCTGCTTTTGTTGAAATGGTAATTGCCTTAGTAAAAAAGCTGACCGGTGTCGTGTTAGAGGATCGCAGGGCAATTATCCTGCATCTGTTAGAACAGGCCCTGACCGGAGTGGAAGCAAGCTCCAGTTACCTGATTCATGTATCTGCAGAGGATTACGATGTCGTAGAATCCAAAAAAGCAGAGCTTGCATGGAAGTTAAAGGAAGGCGCGGCTTTGGAGATTATTGAGGATCGTATGCTGCATAAGGGACAATGCATCATTGAAACGGAGAGCCGTATCTTTGACTGCAGCATTGATACCCAGCTCAAAAATCTGACCAGTGATTTGAAGCTGTTAGCCGGAATTCCGGAAGCAAAAGAGGTTTATTAAGTGATTGATTTAAAGAAATATGATTCCATTTATACAAAATCATATATTGATACGAAGGGTAAGGTAACAAAGATTGTCGGACTGACCGTAGAGTCCATCGGACCGGATGCCAGTCTGAACGATGTGTGCCTGATTACTTCGAGGGACGGAGCGCGCGAGGTGCGGGCAGAGGTGATTGGTTTTCGTGACGAGCATCTGCTGTTGATGCCATATGAGGACATTAGCGGCATTGGCGTCGGAAGCACAGTAATCAATCTGTACGAGCCGTTGCAGGTTCTGGTAGGAGACGAAATGCTCGGACAGGCTTTGGATGGTCTGGGCTTTCCTCTGGACGGCAGTACACTGCAGTTGGAAAACGCGCGTACCGTAGATGCAGCGGCACCGGAGCCGTTGGAGCGTGAATTGATTTCTGAGGCTCTGACGTTGGGAGTGCGTGCGGTTGACGGTTTGTTGACCGTAGGTAAAGGACAGCGAATCGGTATCTTTGCCGGTAGTGGTGTAGGAAAGAGTACTCTGCTTGGTATGTTTGCGAGAAACACCAAAGCAGATATCAATGTCATTGCGCTGATTGGCGAGCGTGGACGTGAGGTGCGGGAATTTATCGAACGTGACCTTGGAGAAGAGGGTAAACGGCGTTCGGTGCTGGTAATTGCGACCTCGGATAAGCCTGCGCTGATTCGTAAGAAAGCAGCCAAGACAGCGACGGCGATTGCGGAGTATTTCAGAGATCAGGGAAAGGATGTTCTGTTGATGATGGACTCACTGACCCGTTTTTCGATGGCGCAGCGTGAAATCGGTCTTGCCAGTGGCGAGCCGCCGGTATCCCGTGGTTATCCGCCGAGTGTATATTCGGAAATGCCGAAGCTTCTCGAACGTGCCGGAAACAATGCGGTAGGTTCGATTACCGGTCTGTATACCGTGCTGGTAGATGGTGATGATTTCAACGAGCCGATTGCCGATACGGCGAGAGGTATTTTGGACGGACATATTATTTTGTCCAGAGAGCTTGCACATAAGAATCATTATCCGGCGGTGGATGTCTTGCAGAGTATTTCGCGTGTTATGAGCTCGATAGCAAGTACGGAGCATAAGCAGGCGGCGGCAAAGCTGAAGATGGTTATGGCGACCTACAGAGAGGCAGAGGATTTGATTAACATTGGCGCCTATAAGGCAGGAAGCAACAAAAACATTGACTATGCGATTTCAAAAATCGATGCGGTAAATGCGTTCTTATGTCAGGGAACCGAAGAAAAGATTCTGATGGATGAGACATTGGAGCAGCTGTATGCGATTTTTGAGGATGAATAAAGTTCCGGGAATGGAGTGCGGGAGAATTGAAGAAATTTGTATACCGTATGCAGGGAATTTTTGAATTGAAAAAGAAGCTGGAGGAACAGGAAAAGACGAATTATTCGATAGCGCAGGCGAAGCTTCGGGCAGAGGAAGAGAAGCTTGAGAGTCTGCAGCGCAGAAAAGAGCTCTATGAGGAGCGCCTGCGGCAAAACGTAGGAAAGCGTCTAATCCTGTTGGAGGTCCGGCAGAATCAGGATGCGATTGAAACTCTGAAGCTGTTTATCCGTCAGCAGGCGATTGTGGTAAAAAAGGCGGAGCAGAATGTTGAGGTGGCGTTACACCGACTGCAACAGGCAATTATGGAGCGGAAGACGCAGGAAAAACTGAGAGAAAATGCGTTTGAGAAATACAAAAAAGAGTATGAGGCAGAGGAACGGAAGGAGATTGATGAAAATGTCAGCTTCCAGTACGGTGCCACAAAATAGGAACAAACGCGGATGCAGAAAAGAGGAATAATATGGCGAGGAAGAAAAAAAACGGTGATAATGGCGAAAAGAAAAAGGGCGGCGGAAAATTACTTTCTGTCTTAATTGTATTATTGATTCTTTTTATTTGGGTTATCACATTTGCCTTTTTGATAAAGATGGACGTCGGTAATCTGGGAACCAGCTTACGTCCGATGTTGAAGGATTTACCGGTATTACAGCATTTGCTTCCGAGTGTTTCGGCAGAGCAGGAGGCATGGGAGGAGAACTACCCGTATAGCAATATGCAGGAAGCGGTAGCGCGGATTTTGGAACTGGAGCGACAGGTGGACGAGCTTACCACGGAAAACACGAATTACGAAATCCGAATCTCGGATTTGCAGGCAGAGGTTCTGCGTTTGAAGGTGTTTGAGGATGAGCAGGAAGCCTTTGCAAAGAGGGTAAAAGAATTTGACCGCATGGTAGTGCTGAATGATAAGGCACCGGATTTGGAGGAGTATCGTAAGTTCTACGAAGAAATCAATCCGGAGACCGCAGAAGAGCTGTATCGTCAGGTACTCGAGCTGTTGCAGTATGAAGAGGCAATCCGAGTGGAGGCAGATCGTCTGACCGAGATGAAGCCAAGTAATGCAGCTGCAATTCTGGAAGAAATGACAGGAAGTATGGAGCTGATTGCAAGCTATCTGTTATGCATGAAGACTTCAGAAAGTGCTGCGATTGTAGAGAAGATGGATCCGTTGTTCGCTGCTAGAGTAATGCAGAAGATTGCAGATATGAACGAGGAGAAGATGAATGCAATCCAGAGCCTGTTAGCACAGTAAAAAGGATTTTTGGTTTTGTGTAAAAATTAAAGACATTTCGTAAAAATACCGATATATAAACAGAGATTTTTGTCCAGAATCTCGAAAAAAGAAAGGAGGGAAATGAGATGACAACAACACAAATTAATGGACTGGGGCTTCCGATGGTTTCGGGAAACAAACCAAACGGAGCAACGAAGGAAACTTCAGACGGCAGCTTTGCCAGCATGATGACGGCAAGTATTTCCGGACAGGCCGAGAAGGTTTCAGCATCTTCGGGTGATGGCGTAAAGGATGCGGTAAAGCCGGCGGAGACCACGCAGGAGACTGCTGTAGAAAAGGAAAAGCCGACGAATAAGGCAGAACAGCCGGAGAAGAATCCGCAGGAAGTGAAGCAGCCGAAGGAAGCAAAGACGGAGCAGCCAAAGGAGGTTCCGGAAGAGCCGAAGTTGACTGAGGAGCAGCTTGAGGAAGCGGTGACCGTATTGAAGAAGATTCAGGAGCTGGTACAGGATATTTTGAATCTGGATACCGAGGAACTGAATCAGCTGATGGAGCAGCTTGGCATTACGATGGTGGATCTGCTGAATCCGCAGGTATTACAGCAGTTGGTCGTTCAGACTGCGGGCGGAACGGATTTTTCTGTATTGCTGATGGATGAGAGTGCAGGAATGAATCTGCAGCAGTTACTTGCCGGAGTACAGGAGATTCTGCAGGAGGCAGGAATGCAGCCGGAGGAGCTTTTGATGGTGGCACAGAGTGAAGAGTTTGCACAGCTTTTGGAGCAGCAGACGAATCCGGATGTGATTGCATCGGAGGTGACAGCAGAAACTGAGGCAGAGACTGCGCTTGTACAGGATACCGCAGAGACAGACAACACCGAAGGAGCCGAAGCGTCCAAGGAAGGAATTCAGGTGGAAGTGGTTCGTGAGGAGACTTCGACCGGAGAGCAGACCTCATCGGAGGATACGATGCGTCAGGACCCACAGGTAGCAGCCGGTCAGGTAGAGCAGTTTATGAACCGGGTAGCGCAGGCAGCGGAAGCATCCTTTGCAGAAGCATTATCACCGGCAGAGCAGATTCGACAGATTGCAGATCAGATTTTGGAGAAGATTCGTGTGACGATTCAGCCGGCACAGACCTCGATGGAGATTACACTGAATCCGGAAAGTCTGGGTAAGGTAAATCTGAACGTAGTGTCCAAAGAAGGTGTTATGACGGCACAGTTTACTGCACAGACCGAGGCAGCCAGACTGGCGATTGAAAGTCAGTTGAGCGTACTTCGTGAAAATCTGCAGAATCAGGGTCTGAAGGTGGAAGCAATCGAGGTTACGGTTTCAAACTTCGAGTTCCAGCAGGGAGACTTGAACAACACCGATACGAGTGGACAGCAGCAGGAGAATGGTGGAAGAGCTGCCAGAAGAAATCTGACGTTGGAGGAAGCACTTTCCTTTGACGAAGTAACAGAGGAAGAAAGCCTTGCGCTGGATATGATGGAGCGCAGCGGAAATCAGGTAGACTTTATCGCGTAAGATAAAGGAACCGGAAAGGAGAAAAGATGGCAAACATTGGTAGTGTAATAAACGGCGTACTGCAGGATGCAAACAATGCGATTACGACGACAAATACTCCGAAAACAGGTACCAGTGATCTTGGCAAGGAAGCGTTTTTGCAGCTTTTGGTGTGCCAGATGCAGAATCAGGATCCGTTAAATCCGCAGAATGATACGGAGTTCGTAGCACAGTTAGCGACCTTCTCACAGTTAGAGCAGTTACAGAATCTGAATACCACCTATGAAAAGTCACAGGCATTTTCGCTGATTGGACAGAATGTTATTCTGAATACCAAGGATTCGGCAGGCAATGAAACTCAGGTAACCGGTAAGGTTGAGTATGTGAATTCGTCAGGTTCAAAGGTACAGCTGTATGTCGGCGGTTCCCTGTATGATGTTGAGGATCTGTACGCAGTGCTTGCAGAGGATTATGTCAAGGATGTATGCTCACCACAGGTAATGGGTGATTACAACTTCCAGTACGACGCAGAGAATCCAAAGGATTTCCAGATAAAGCTTTCGCTTGGCGAGGATGATTACGAAGCAACCGAAGTGGCTTTGATTATCAATCAGGCGATTGTGGACGATTCGAAGTTCAATCTGGATGGAGAAACGCTGACGATTTACAAGAGTGCGTTTGAGGAGCTGCCGGATGGTGCGTATGCGGTTGCGGTGGTATTTAACGATAAGGACTATACCACAGTGGCAGACCAGATTGCGGTAACGGTAAGCAATTCTAAGGTTGTCGTATCGGAGGAGCAGACCGGGGATGCGTCGGCAGAGCAGAGCGGAGCAGCAGTGACCGAATAAGAGAGAGGTGTTCTATGGATCAGATTAAAAATCATTTTACTTCCATCGAACAAATGACGAGTCAGCTGCTGCAGCCGAAAGCTTCTAAAGCAGAGCCGAGAGAGCAGGGACCTTCCTTTGAAGAGGTTTTACACTCAAAGAAGGAACAGAGCGTATCGGAGCTGAAGTTTTCAAAGCATGCCAATGAGCGAATCCAAAACCGAAATATTGATTTGTCCACGGAACAGGTAAAGCGTCTGGAATCCGGTGTGGCAAAGGCATTGGAAAAGGGAATTTCGGAGTCGCTGGTAATGGTTGATAATTATGCATTTATCGTAAATACCAGAAACAATGTTGTGGTTACGGCAGTGACCGGCAACGAGGACAGAGTATTTACCAATATCGATGGAGCAGTTATCAGTTAAAATTAAGTGTTATACCGCCGGACCTTAATAAGGGGGCGGTTCCGGCTGACTGACAGAGGCCGGAAAATCACGAAGGAGGTCATTTCAACTATGATGAGATCAATGTATTCCGGTGTATCCGGATTGAAGGTTCATCAGACAAAGATGGACGTTATCGGTAATAATATTGCCAATGTAAATACCGTCGGCTTTAAGAGCAGCTCGGTAACGTTTTCCGATATTTTGTATCAGACAACAGCAGCAGCAACCGGTCCGAATGAGACTACTGGTTCTGCAGGTATCAATGCAATGCAGATCGGTCTTGGTTCCAATGTGTCTTCGATTACGACAAACATTTCTAAGACGGGTGGTGCACAGCGTACCGACAACTGGTCCGACCTTATGATTGAGGGAGACGGATTCTTTATTGTAAACAGCAACGGAAGCAATTATTTTACCAAGGCAGGTTCCTTTAATGTAGATGCAGCGGGAAATCTCTGTACCGCATCCGGTGCACTGGTTATGGGCTGGCAGGTAAGTCAGGACGACCCGAATCAGTGTAAGTCCGATACCGTATCGCCATTGCGTGTAATGTCTCCGGAAAATATGTATGCACCGCCGGAAGCTACGACGAATGTATATGTATCCGGTAATATCGACAGCAACGATACACAGATTGCGTTCGGTACGGAGGGACGTGTTGTTAATGTGCAGTTCTATGACCAGTTAGGTAATCTTTACTCTGCAGCATTTACGATTACACAGGACGAAGCACCGGAAAATACCAACCTGTATGCTGTAAAGTTAAGAAATGTATATGATGCGAGTGGTGAGTCAGTATTCGTAAATAAGATAGAAAACGAGGATGGTACCATAACATATGAGTCCACTCCGATTACTTCCTTTAATTTCGGTGTTGTGACCGGTGATACGGATACAGCAGAGAACGTTACCGTAGATGTAGATACAGATACCGGTGAGGTTACGATTGACATGGAAGGTGTGCCGCTTATGTTCAGTGCGTCTACCGGTCAGTTCTTAAGCATTGGTGACGGTACTGCGGCAGCGGATGAGAAGCAGCCGACGTCGATTTCGTTTAATCTGGTTTCGGACGGTGGTCCGTTCGTGCCGATTGATGTAGATTTCTCCTCTCTTACGATGTATTCCCAGAGTGGTACGACTTCGCTTGAGAGTACCAAGGGTAGTCTTGAGAATGGCTATGGTGCCGGCTGTGCAGTAGGTAATATGTCCGGTATCAGTATTGATAAGAACGGAAAGATTTACGGTACCTATGACAATGGTAACCAGAAGCTGTTAGGAGAGATTGTAGTTGCTACCTTTGCCAATCCGGCAGGCTTGGAATCGGTCGGCAATAATATGTACGCAATGACACAGAACTCCGGAGATTTCGATGGAATTGGTGTGGAGATTGGTACAACAGGTGGAAAATTCAATACCGGTGTATTGGAAATGTCGAATGTTGATTTGGCGAGTGAGTTCACGGAAATGATTACGACACAGAGAGGTTTCCAGGCAAACTCGAGAATTATTACAACATCAGATACCCTTCTTGAGGAGTTAATTAACCTGAAGCGTTAATCATGTAAAAACTTCCTGACAAGGGAGCTTGTCAGGAAGTTTTTGTTGCAAATTCTGTATGGCGTGCGTAAATGGGTAGGACGTGCGTTTGGGAGATACCAAGGAGGAGGCTTGTAGTATCAGATGATTGAAGTAACAAAGCTAAATGGTGAAAAACTTACAATAAACGCAGATTTGATTGAAACCGTGGAGGAGATTCCGGATACGGTAATAAATTTGACAACTGGAAAAAAAATATTTGTAAAAGAAAGTAGACAAAATGTGAAAAATCTAGTAAAATTATATAGAATAGAACTTTTAAATCAGACAATTGTCGAAAAGGAAACCGAAGTAGACAAATTTTGATAAAATAAAAAGAGAAGACTAGGCAGGTGGATGAAAATGGATTTAGCATCTTTGATTGGTTTGATAATGGCATTCGTGCTGGTTATTTTCGGTATTACGGCGGAGGATGGTTTCGGAGCATTAATCGGCTTCCTTGATTATCAGTCGGCGCTGATTACCTTCGGTGGTGCGTTCATGGCTGTTATGGTAATGCAGCCGAGCATTCCGTTATTTTTAAAAAAGTTAAAATCAATCAGTATGATTTTTAAGGTACAGGCAACAAATGAGCTGGAGATGATTAAGAATATTATTCAGCTTTCGAATGTGGCCAGAAAAGAGGGTCTCTTAGCTCTTGAGGAAGCGGCAAACGGTATGGAAGATGAGTTTATGAAGAAGGGTCTTCTGCTGATTGTCGACGGTACTGACCCGGAGCTTGTCCGCAGTATTTTGGAGACAGAGCTGAATTGTATTGAAGAGCGTCATAAGGATAACATTACATTTTGGGACAATCTTGCTTCCATGGGTCCTGCCTGGGGTATGATTGGTACTCTGATTGGTTTGATTAACATGCTTGGTAAGCTGCAGGATATGGCAACCGTAGGTCCGAACATGGCGATTGCGTTGATTACAACCTTGTACGGTTCTCTGCTTGCAAACTGGATTTGTACTCCGACAGCAAACAAGATGAGAATCAACAATGGCGCGGAGTTAAAGGTAAAGGAAATTCTGGTCGAGGGTCTGCTGTCGATTCAGGCAGGTGAGAATCCTCGAGTTATCGAAGAAAAGCTCAAGTCGTTCCTGACTCCGGGACAGCGTGAGGAACTGACAACTGAAGGTGGTGAAGAGATTGGCTAAGCAGAAAAAACCGGAAGAACAGGCACCTGGCTCACCAGCCTGGATGGCGACGTTTTCCGACTTGATGAACCTGCTGCTTTGCTTCTTCGTACTTTTGTTTGCAATGTCGAGTGTTGACGAGGAAAAATTCGAAGAGCTTGCCAACTCGCTGTCAAGCCGCTTGAATATCTTTTCCGGAGGTCGTACTTCCATTGGCGAAGGTCAGTTGATTAGTCTTGGTACTGCACAGCTGAACAATATGGATGAATACTTTAGCAGTATGGGAAAGACCTCAGAGGAAACGGGAGAAGTAATTGAAGACCCGAAGCAGGCAGTGGAGGAAGCAGTAAAAGAGGAAAACTGGTCGCAGACAGAAGAAATGTATGACAATATTTCTTCAATGACCGGAAAGTATAATCTGGATAAATACGTTGACATCGGTGTGGATGTAGATGGCGGACGATACATAACCTTGGAAGTTAGCGGTAATTTCCTCTATAAGTCCGGTAAGGCCGAGTTGACGGAGGAAGCGATTCCGATTTTCTCGAAGATTGGAGATATCTTAAAGCACTATGAGGGATATCGAATTGCTATCATTGGTCATACGGACAATATACCGGTATCCTCCGGTGGACGTTATGCGGATAATATGGAGCTGTCCTCGGCGAGAGCGAGCGAGGCTGCAAAGTATCTGATTGAAAAGAAGGGTCAGGATCCGAAGTTCATCGAATGGACAGGTAGAGGCGAATATGATCCGGTGGCAGATAATTCTACGGAAGATGGTAGAGCACAGAACCGTCGAATTGAAATTCGTATTTATAATTCATTGAATTCTGATTGATGAAAGGATTCGACAGAAAGGTGGAAATGGTATGAAAAAGAACATACTTACGATTATCATACTGGCGGCTACTCTGGTAAATCTGACGCTGTCAGCAGTTATGCTTTTTGTTTATCTTCCGAATGCGCAGAAGATGAACACGCTGATTACAAAGATATGTCAGGTGATTGATTTGGATTTGGAATCCCCGCTTCCGGTGCCGGAGGACGAGAAGGTGGCAGTTGCAGACCTTGAGTCTCATGTAATCTCTTCGGATATGGTAGTAGGTCTTTCGAAGGGCGAGGATGGAAAGATTTATTATGCAAGCATTGCCGCGTCTCTGGTATTAAATACCAAGGCAGAGGATTATGCAACGGTTTCGACATTGATGACCACACAGAGTGAGCGTATCAAGGAAATCGTACAGATAGAAGTAGGAAAGCTCAATAAGGATAATTTCCATGAGAGCAGAGAAGCGGTAAGAGAAGCAATTCTTGCAACACTTCAGGAGGAATTTGAGACGAAGTGTATTTACCGTGTTGATTTTGGTAACTATCTTGTCGCAGAATAAGCGATAAAGCAGCATTGGAGGTCCGTAAGGTATGAGTGACGTCTTATCACAAAGCGAGATTGATAACCTTCTTGCGGCGTTAAGCAGTGGTGAGCTGGATGCGGAGGAATTTAAGGACACGGGTGAGAAACAGGTCAAGAACTATGACTTCCAGCGTCCGTCCAAGTTTTCCAAAGAGCATCTGCGTACCCTGGAGAACATCTTCGAGCATTTCGGAAGATTGTTGTCCACGAATTTACCGGCTTATCTGCGAAAGAATGTAGCAATCGAGGTAATGAATTCGGAAGCTGTTATTTATCAGGAGTTTACGAATTCGCTTTCTAATCCGGTATTGCTGGGTATCATTGATTTTTCGCCATTAGAGGGCAGTATTGTCATCGAACTGGCGCAAAATCTGGGCTATACAGCAGTAGACCGTATGCTCGGAGGCGAGGGAGTCCCGTTAGAAAAATCCAGGGATTTCACGGAAATCGAGTTAGTTATCATCGAAAGAATCTTTACTGTTATCACGAATTTATTGGCGGAGCCGTGGGCGAATGTAGTTAAGATTACGCCTCGTCTGACAAGAATTGAGACGAACTCTCAGTTTGCGCAGATTATTTCGCCGAGTGATATGGCAGCGATTGTTACGATGAATGTCAAGATTGGTACGGTAGAAGGCATGATGAATGTATGTATTCCGTACAACTGTCTTGAAACTGTTATCGACAAGCTGAACACAAAGTTCTGGTATTCCTCGATGCAGACGATGGATGATAAGAATTATCAGGATGTAATCGAAGTAGCGATAGCGAAGGCTCGCATTCCGATTCGTGCGGTGCTTGGAAAGAGTACGATTTCGTTGAATGATTTGTTGAATATGCAAAAAGGCGATATCATTAAGCTAAATTCAAAAGTTGAAGATGAGTTGAATATTTATGTAGGAAATATCAAGAAGTTTACGGCATTACCGGGTTCTTCCTCAGATTCCTACGCGGTTAAAATATCAACAATATTACGAGAGGAGGAGTAGCTGGTTATGGATGGAATGTTATCACAGGAAGAAATCAATGCGCTCCTGAATGGCATGGACACACCTGCAGCAGAAGAAGAAAATACATCTGCACTGGATGTCATCGCAGGTGATGATGAAGTCCTGACAGATGCCGAAAAGGACGCGCTTGGTGAGGTATCCAACATCAGTATGGGAACAGCAGCGACCACACTGTTTTCACTGGTAAATCAAAGAGTAAACATTACAACCCCGGCAGTGACGTATGCCACTTGGGATGACTTGGTAAAAAGTTATGACAGACCATGTGTATTTATACAGATTTATTATAAAGAGGGTCTGGATGGTACAAATATCCTGGTACTGAGAGAAAATGACGTAAAGATTATTACGGATTTGATGATGGGAGGAGATGGTACCAATACAGCGGGAGAATTGACAGAGCTTCACTTAAGTGCAATCAGTGAAGCGATGAATCAGATGATGGGTTCGGCAGCAACTTCCATTTCTTCAATGTTAGAGAAGAAGGTGGATATTAGCCCGCCTAAGGCTGATTTGGTAGATTTGACCGACGTTATTAACGGCTCAAATATTGCAGATTTCCTGAGAGGAAAGTTCGTAAAGGTATCTTTCCGTATGGAAATCGGCGACCTGATTGACAGTGAGCTGATGCAGTTGTATCCGTTCGAATTTGCGAGAGATTTGTATCGCAGCTTCGCAAAATATACGGATGAAGTACCGACACCGGATACTTCAACCGCATTCCAACAGCCACCGACACCTGCTCCGGCACCTGCACCGGCACCACAGCCTGTACCGCAGCCAATGCCGCAGATGCAATATGAGCAGCCTCAGATGGCACCTCAGATGTTTGCACAACCACAGCAGATGATGCCGCAGATGCAATATCAGATGCCGGTACAGGATGTAAACATTGCACCGGCACAATTCCAGCCGTTTGTGGTGAACTCCAGTCCGTTGTTGCAGACAGAGAATATTGACCTTTTGTTGGATGTGCCTTTGGAGGTAACGGTAGAACTCGGAAGAACAAGTAAGTCAATCAAAGAAATACTTGACTTTACACCGGGTACTATTATAGAATTAAATCGATTGGCAGGAGAGCCGATTGACGTGTTGGTAAATGGTAAATATGTTGCTAAGGGTGAGGTAGTAGTTATCGAAGAAGCCTTTGGTATTCGAGTAACAGAAATCATTAAGTAATGTAACCAGACAATATATTAAGATAGGAGAAAATACTATGGCGAAGAATATTTTAATTTGTGATGATGCAGCATTTATGAGAATGATGATCAAAGATATTTTAACCAAGAATGGTTACAACATTGTTGGTGAGGCAGAGAACGGAGCAAAGGCAGTAGAGAAATACAACGAGACAAAGCCGGATCTTGTAATGATGGATATTACCATGCCGGAAATGGATGGTATTCAGGCATTAAAGAAGATTAAGTCGATGGATGACTCTGCAAAGATTATTATGTGTTCTGCGATGGGTCAGCAGGCGATGGTTATTGAGTCGATTCAGTCCGGTGCAAAGGACTTTATCGTAAAGCCGTTCCAGCCGGATCGAGTTCTGGAAGCAGTAAAGAAAGCGATTGGCTAACGAATGATTTTCTTATTGCAGGATTACAGTGGATACACCAGTGGGCTGGAGTTAGCTGGAATGCTCCTGGTGTTTCTGCTGGTGATTGTAGCATGCTATTTTGTGACCCGTTTTGTGGGTGGGAAGCAGCTGAAGCAGCAGAAGAATAGTAACTTTACCGTTCTTGAGACGTTTCGGCTGGCTCAGAATAAGTATCTGCAGCTGATACAGATGGGAAGTCGGTATTTTGTACTGGCGGTATGCAAGGATTCGATTACAGTAGTGACGGAGCTTTTGCAGGAGGAAATCCCATATTGGCGAGAGCAGACGGTCGTACCCGGATTTTCAGAGATATTACAGAAGTTTAAAAAAGAGAAAACAGGGGAGAACGACGAAGAAAATGTTAGTAAAGAAAATGAAGAATAATACACAGCAAAGGTTGATACACATGAAAGAAAAGAAATGTAAAACATTGGATAGAAAGCGCATCCTTGTAGGACTTTTCTTCTTTGGAGTATGTTTATTAGCCTTTCTTTGTGTTGCTCCAAACAGGATGGCACAAGCGGCAGACCTGGTTCCGTCAGCGACACCAACACCGATTATCAAGGTAGATGCATCGGTGGACAATGGGTTAACGGATCAGGATGATAGCGAGCTGTCCTTTTATTTTAGTACGGGGGAAGGCGGTTCCTTGTCTTCGACATTGCAGATTTTGATTATTTTGACAGTCATATCGTTAGCACCGTCGATTCTGATTATGGTAACCTCATTTACCCGTATCTTAATCGTTCTGCATTTTACCAGAACTGCGATTGGTATGCAGACGACGCCGCCAAATCAGATTCTGATTGGTCTGGCATTGTTTTTAACTGCGTTTGTCATGGGACCGATTTTCAACGAGATTAATACGGAAGCCTTACAGCCGTTGTCGGCAGGCGAGATTACGCAGGAGGAAGCCTTCGAGCGTGGTATCGAGCCGTTGCGTGAGTTCATGTTTAATCAGACGGATACGAAGGATTTGAAGCTCTTTTTGAAAATAGCAGGTTATACGACGTTGGAATCCTATGAGGAGTGTCCGACCTCGGTACTGATACCGGCATTTATCATCAGTGAGTTGAGAATTGCCTTTATTATCGGTTTCCTGATATATATACCGTTTATTGTAATTGATATGGTAGTGTCATCTACGCTGATGTCCATGGGTATGATGATGCTTCCGCCAACGACGATTTCGATGCCGTTTAAGATATTGTTATTTATTATGGCAGATGGCTGGAGCCTGATTATTGAACAGCTCATCGGGACGTTCCGCTTCTGATGGGAAACGGGTCTTTGGATGCGTTTCCCTGACTATGAGTGAGGAAGCAAAGAGGGGCAAAACAGAGTTTTGACTGATACAGATTGAGAGAAGGAGAGGTGAAGCAGATGACGGAAACACAGGTTATGGAGATTACCAGACAGGCCGTGGTTCTTATTTTAAAGATATCAGCGCCAATGCTTTTGGTATCGCTGATAATCGGTTTAGTCATCAGTATTTTGCAGACCGTCACCTCGATTCAGGAGCAGACTCTGACCTTTGTACCAAAGCTGGTCGGAATTCTGGTTACTATTTTAGTTGCAGGACGCTGGATTATAAATTCCGTTGTGGAATTTTTCACTTATCTGATGCAGAATATGGCTTATTTTATCAAAGGCTAAGCTGAAAGAGGAGAGTATATGACATTTACACTGGGACAACTTGAGTTTTTTCTTGCGATTCTGGTGAGAATCTCTACGTTTGTGTATACGGCGCCCTTTTTCAGTATTAATTCGGTACCGCAGAGAGTAAAGATTGGTATATCCGTAATGTTGGCATATGTGGTATTTACGATGCTGCCATATGAGCCGTTAGAGTATGCCGGTTCGTTGGGATATGCATTGTTGGTTGCGAAGGAAGCCATTGCAGGCTTGATGATGGGCTTATTTGCGAACATTTCAAACCGGATTCTTTCATTTGCCGGACAGCTGATTGATATGGAAATCGGTTTTTCGATGGCGAACGAATTTGACCCGACGACGAAGATGACCGTTTCGTTATCCTCCAATCTGTACAATTATTCGGTTATGCTGATTATGCTGGTGTCCAGAATGCATTTTTATATCATTGATGCCGTGGTGGATTCCTTTCAGGTCATTCCGACCGGGAATGTAGTGCTTCACGGCAGTGTATATGAGCTGATGCTGCAATACATTACTGATTTTTGCGTGATTGGTTTTCGTATTGCCCTGCCGGTGTTTGCGACCTTGATGATTGTAAATACCGTGCTTGGTATTTTGGCGCGTGTGGCACCGCAGATGAATATGTTCGTCGTAGGTATGCAGCTGAAGGTTTTGATTGGTTTGGCAGTCATGATAATTATGATATTAAATCTGGATTCGATTTCGGATTTTATCTTTAACGAAATGATGCTGATGTTAAAATCAGTGATTCAATATTTGCACTAAGAGGAAGTTGTGGCAGAACAGGAGCTGTTATGGAGGAGTGGAGCATAGAAAAACAGAAATTACGTTTTCGACTTCAGTTCTTCGCAGCTGAGGGACCCGGCGGCGAAAAGACCGAAGAGGCTACGACGAAAAAGTTAGAGGATGCCAGAAAAGAAGGTCAGGTGGCAATGAGCCATGAGCTGACGACCGCATTGAGTCTGATGGGCTTGTTTATGGCATTAAAAATCTTTGTCGGAAGCGTCGGAACTGATTTTTTGGAGCTTTTCAAAGGGGGCTATAACGGAATCAGTACCATCGTTATGGAAGGCTTTGATCTCAATACGATAGGGGCGTTATTTCAGGAATATATTGTTCAGATTCTGCTGATTGCACTTCCGTTTTTTGCAATCGCAGTCGCGGTTGGTTTTATATCCAATGTAGCACAGGTAAAGTGGAAGGTTACAGGAAAACCATTGATGCCAAAGCTAAGTAAAATCAATCCAATCAGCGGCTTTAAAAAGATATTTTCATTGGATAAGGTAGTGGAACTGATTAAGTCCATTGCAAAAATACTGGTTATTTTTATTTTGGTGTATACCACAATGAAGGATAAAGTAGGAGAGCTGCAGCTGTTGTATCAGTTGGGATCCCTACAGGGAGCTATTGCCTTGATTGGAGATGAAGTAATCAATCTCGGAATCAAGATTAGTGCGTTTTTTTTGGTAATAGGCTTTGCAGATTTGATTTATCAGAAGCTGAAATTTAAAAAGGACATGCGAATGACAAAGCAGGAGGTCAAGGACGAATACAAGCAGACCGAGGGTGATCCGCAGGTAAAGGGAAAGATAAGGCAGAGAATGCGAGAGGCTTCCCAGCGGAGAATGATGCAGAAGCTGCCGGAGGCAGATGTTGTCATCACGAACCCGACGCATTTCGCGTGTGCCATTAAGTATGATAAAGAAGTAGCATCTGCACCTGTGCTTTTGGCAAAGGGTGCGGATTACGTCGCTGCCAAGATTCGTGAGGCGGCGAAGGAACATGATATTCCGATTGTAGAAAACAAGCCATTGGCACGAATGCTGTATTATAATGTGGAGCTTGAGCAGGAGATTCCGGCAGAGCTTTATCAGATGACGGCAGAGGTGTTGGCATATGTATATAATTTGAAAAACAGAGCCGGATAACGGCGAGAGAAATATATTAAAGTAAGAGAGGAGTGAGGAGTATGAAGAAAACAGATTTGGCAGTTGGTGTGTATATTCTGTCTGCGATTATCTTTCTGATTATTCCAATGAATTCCACACTTCTGGATATTATGCTTGCATTAAATATCTCCGTTTCAATGATAATCTTGTTTAATGCGTTGTTTTCACAGGAAGTGTTAAATATGTCCACGTTCCCGACCATTCTGTTGTTTACGACAACGTTTCGTATCTCGCTGAATGTGTCCTCGACCAAGCTGATTCTGACGACCGGTGATCCGGGTGATGTCGTTACTCAGTTCGGTAATTTCGTTGGTCGCGGTGACCCGATTGTCGGCATGATTGTATTCATCATTCTGATTATCGTACAGTTCATGGTAATCAACAAGGGTTCGGAGCGAGTATCCGAGGTAACGGCGAGATTTACGCTGGATGCGATGCCTGGTAAGCAGATGGCAATTGATGCAGACTTGAATACCGGAGCAATTACGGACGCACAGGCAAGAGAGCGCCGTGAGAAAATCCAGGAAGAGTCGGCATTCTTCGGCTCGATGGATGGTGCTACTAAGTACGTAAAGGGAGATGCGACCGCCGGTCTGATTATTACGGTAATCAACCTGCTTGGTGGTGTGATTATGGGTATGACCAGACAGGGACTGACAGCCGGAGCAGCACTGGAAAAATATGCGCTGCTGACGATTGGTGATGGTCTGGTAAGCCAGATTCCGTCGCTGATGATTTCGCTGGCAACCGGTATTTTGGTAACCAAGGTATCGAAGGAAGCCGATTTCGGCGATTTGTTGGTAAAGCAGCTGTTCTCAATTCCTAAGGTATTGTATATGGTTGGCGGAAGTATGATACTCTTCGGTATTATTACACCATTGCCGTGGTTTGTATTCTGTCCGTATGGTATTGTATTTTTAGCTACCGCCTCCGTTATCAAAAAGAAGACCGAGGTGGCAGCGGTGGAGACCGAGGTCAGTGCGGACGAAATCAGCGCAGACGAAATCCGGCGACCGGAAAATGTTACCTCACTGCTTCATGTGGATGCCATCGAGCTGGAGTTTGGTTACGGTATTATTCCGCTGGCAGATGTCAACCAGGGTGGTGACCTGCTTGACCGAGTAGTATTGATTCGAAGACAGATTGCATTGGAATTTGGTTGCGTGGTGCCGACGATTCGTCTGCGTGATAACATTCAGCTGAATCCAAACCAGTATTTGATTAAGATTAAGGGTATTCCGGTCAGTGACGGAGAGATTCTCTTTGACCACTACATGGCGATGAATCCGGGCTATGTCGAAGAAGAGATTACCGGTATTCCGACCTTCGAGCCGTCGTATCATCTGCCGGCAATTTGGATTACCGAAAGCCAGAGAGAGCGTGCGGAATCCTATGGTTATACCGTAGTCGACCCGCCGTCGATTATAGCAACACATCTGACCGAGGTCATCCGCAGTCACTTAGACGAGCTGCTGACCAGACAGGATGTGCAGAACCTTATCAACAACATTCAGGAGGCAAATCAGACGCTTATCGGAGAGCTGGTACCAAAGCTGCTTGGAGTTGGTGAGATTCAGAAGGTATTGCAGAACCTTCTGCGTGAGGGTATCTCCATACTGGATTTGATTACGATTTTTGAAACCCTGGCAGACTATGCACCGACAACCAGAGATACCGATGTATTGACGGAGTATGTAAGACAGAGTCTGAAGCGTGCGATTTCCAATAAGTACTTCATGAACAACGAGACGACAAGTGTAGTAACACTGGATCCGAAGATTGAACAGGAGATTATGGGAAGTGTAAAGCAGACCGAGCAGGGAGCATATCTCTCGCTGGATCCGGAGCGTACACAAAAGATTATGAAGGCAGTAGAAGCCGAAGTAAGCAAGCTCGAAGAGCTGGGAAAGAATCCGGTTATTATTACCTCGCCGATTGTGCGTATGTACTTTAAGCGATTGACAAAGGATTATTTCCAGGATTTGATTGTAGTATCCTATAACGAGATTGAACCAACGGTAGAATTGCAGTCCGTTGGAATGGTAACAGCATAGTGTATGCTTCCTACGCTGCGCTTGGGAATGGAGAATAAGATGATTATAAAAAAATTTACAGCAGGTACGGAGACGGAGGCAATTTTGCTCGCGAAGGAAGAACTGGGCAAGGATGCCATCGTCATGAATATCAAAAAGAACCGGCCGAGAGGAATATATCGATTATTCCGGAAGGAAACGGTGGAGGTAACAGCTGCCATTGACGAAAATACCGTGTATCAGTCGAAAATGGAGGAGCAGAGAGCCAGAGATTTAGGACGGAAAAATCCGAATATTATTTATGAGGATGAACCGGCGGGCTTTGATTCTCTGCTGGCAGATAAGACAAAGAATGTATTCGCATCGCATGACAATTCTACAGCAATAGAACAGCGCTTAAATGAGCTGCAGGATTTGTTAAAGAGCCAGCTGGCAGAACGCTCCGCAAAAGCAGAGCCGGAGAAAAAGGAGACAGAGCCGGAGGAAGAAGAGCAGGATGCCAATCTTGCATGTATCCGGATGATTTACAATCAGCTGGTCAGCAATGAGGTAGATGAGCAGTACGCAAATCAGGTCATTGGTGAGATTGAGCATAAGCTGAAAAAGGATGCGGGTATCAACAATATTCTGATGAGCATGTATCAGAAGCTTGTGTTAAAGCTGGGACAGATTAAGACCATTGAGCTTGAGGAGGATAAGGTAAGATATATTTTCTTTATCGGACCGACCGGTGTGGGTAAGACGACCACCATCGCGAAGCTTGCGTCGATGTTAAAAATGAACCAGAAAAAGAAAGTGGCGCTTTTGACGGCAGACACCTATCGTATTGCCGCCGTGGAGCAGCTGACAACCTATGCCAACATTCTGGATATTCCGCTGCAGGTTATCTATTCCGCAGATGAATTGAAGGAAATCAAGGATAAGCTAGAGGAGTACGACGTGGTACTGGTTGATACAGCGGGTCGTTCCCACAAGAGCAAGGAGCAGAGAGATGATGTAGAAAGTCTGCTTCAGGCAGTGCCGGAGGAAGAAAGAGATATTTTCCTTGTGTTAAGTGCAACGACGAAGTATCAGGATTTGATAAAGATTACGGAAATTTATTCAGAGATTACCGATTACAGCTTGATTTTTACGAAGTTGGACGAAACGGGCAGCATTGGCAATATTTTAAATATTCATATGAAGACCGGAGCGCCGTTGTCTTATGCAACCTTTGGACAAAATGTACCGGATGATATTTATGTAATTGATCCGCAGAATATAGCAAAACAGTTGCTGGGAGGCAGTGAATGATAGATCAGGCAGAACAGTTGAGAAGACTTGTACAGCAGAATCAGAATCAGAGTCAGCCGGAAAACGCTGCGCGTGTCATTACCGTGACCAGCGGTACGGGCGGTGTAGGAAAGTCCAGTATGTCGGTAAATCTCTCGTTGGAGTTTGCCAAAGCCGGAAAGCGGGTAATCATTCTGGATGCGGATTTCGGTCTGGCGAATATCGAGGTTATGCTCGGTATCCGGCCGGAGTACAGTCTGGCGGATTTGATGTTTGGCGGAAAGTCATTGCGTGAGGTAATCACGAGCGGACCGGAAAATGTCGGCTTTATTTCCGGCGGGTCCGGTATTCACGAGCTGTCCAAGCTGACCAGAGACCAGATTACCAATCTGACCAGACGGCTGACAGAGTTAGATGAGCTGGCAGATGTCATTATTGTAGATACCGGGGCGGGAATTACCGATTCGGTTATGGAATTCGTTATTGCAAGCTCGGAGGTGCTGTTAGTGGTAACACCGGAGCCGACTTCCATTACGGATGCCTATGCATTGTTAAAGACCTTGAATAAAAATGAGGCTTTTTCCAAGGAGCATACAAAAATCAGCATGATAGCAAACCGCGTTACCGAGGAATCGGACGGAAAGGATTTGTATAATAAGTTAAATGTAGTGGTGGCGAAGTTTTTGGATTTCGAGCTGGGGTATCTCGGAGCAGTGCCGCAGGATACGATGATGTCCAAGGCGATTATTCGCCAGCAGCCGATTTTATTATCGGCTCCGAATTCCGTTGCAGCCAAGGCAATTCGCAATCTTTCGGCAAGACTGAATGGTATGCCGGAGCCGCAGCAGTCCGGCAGAAAGGGAATTGCGCAGCTGTTTTCGAATTTGATTAAGGCGAGAAACAAACAAAAGTGAAAAGGATAATACTATGGTTGAAAAAGTACTTACCGTTGGGGCAAAAATAGAATTAAGGCGATATCACGGCGCGGCAGAGAAGGCTCCGATGTATATCAGGACCTATGTCAGCCAGCTGTTGGACATTAAGGACAAGTCGCGGGTTAGTGTTGCGATGCCGACAGAGGGCGGAAAGCTGATGCTGTTAGAGGTAGGCGAGCGGTACGAGGTGTTTTTTTATACCAAACAGGGATTGTATTACTGTATTGCAAAGGTAGAAGCCAGATATCGTTCCGGACAGCTGGTTTTAGCAGAGCTGGCGTTCCAAACGGCATTGGAAAAATATCAGCGAAGACAATTCTTCCGATTGAACTGTATTTTGGATATGGTTTACTGGACCGTGGATCAGCCGGCGCTTATCCGGGATGGTGTTATCATTGACATCAGTGGCGGCGGAGCGAGATTCAACAGCCGGGAATCCTATGAGCCGGAGACCAGAATGAAGCTGCAGTTAAAGCTGCCGTTAACCAAGATAAAGCCGGGAGAAGAGATTTTTGCAAAAGTAATTTCCTGTGATTTATTACCGAATAAGGAAAAGATGTATGAGGTTCGCGTGGAGTTCTTGGAAATGACGAGTGCGGTGCAGGAAGCCATCGTCAAATTCGTTTTTGAAGAGGAACGAAAACGCAGAAGAAGGGATAATGGAGGTTGAGCATGGAGGGAAAGAAAAATATTTTAGTAGTTGATGACTCTGCACTCATGAGAAGGCTTATATCTGATATAATAACAGCAGATGGGAGATTTCAAGTGGCAGACGTGGCGATGAACGGATTAGAAGCATTCGATTTTGTCACCCGGGACACGAAGAAATATGATGCCATCCTGCTCGATATCAATATGCCGAAAATGAATGGTATTCAATTTTTGGAGCAGTTGGAAAAAATGAAAATCAAGCAGAGAGTCATTATCGTCAGCACCCTTGCAAAGGAGGGAGCGAAAGAGACGGTACGGTGTCTCGAGCTTGGAGCGTTTGATTTTGTAACCAAACCGGACAGCTTTGTAGAAGCGCGTAACGAATCGTTCCGCAAGATGATTCTGAAAACGCTTGGTGCGGCGACCGGGGTTGATATCGGCATTCCGGACACAACGAAGGCAACAGGAGCGAAGAAGGAGCTTACGAAACCGAGTCAGGTGGCAGCAAGAGCGCTGTACGAGATAACGGCGGCTCCGGTAAAGCGTAATCAGCACAATGAAGCGACCAATCGAGGAGCGAAGAAGCTGGTAGCGCTGGCGTGCTCCACCGGTGGTCCGAAAGCATTACAGTCAGTAATACCAAAGCTTCCGGCAAATCTGGATGCGGCAATTCTTTTGGTACAGCATATGCCGGCGGGATTTACCAAGTCCTTGGCAGAGCGTCTGAATGAACTGAGCGCCATCAAGGTAAAGGAAGCGAGCGATGGAGATGTCTTACAGAAGGGCACCGTATATATCGCACAGGGCGGTAGTCAGATGCGCCTGACTAAGAAGATGGGCGATTATGTGATTACCGAGACGGTAGAACCGGCAAGAAACGGTTTGAAGCCATGTGCAGATATTATGTACGAATCGTTGGTAGGTATGGATTTTGACGATATTACCTGTGTAGTGCTGACCGGAATGGGCGGAGATGGTACACTTGGAATTAAACAGCTGAACGAAAAAAACAATATCTATGTCATTGCACAGAATGAAGCAACCTGTACCGTATACGGTATGCCAAAGGTAGTTGCAGAGGCGGGATTGGTAGATGAAGTAGTTCCGCTTGAGGCAGTGGCAGAGGCAATCATTAAGAATGTGGGGGTACATTAAGATGGATGTCAGCCAATATTTATCGATTTTTATTGATGAAACAAGAGAACACCTTCAGAGTCTGAATGAACAGCTGCTGATTTTAGAGAAGGAGCCGGAGAATGCAGATACGGTCAATGAGATTTTCCGTGCGGCACATTCCCTCAAGGGTATGGCAGGTACGATGGGCTTCAAGAGAATGCAGCGTCTGACTCATGATATGGAGAATGTATTTTCCGAGATTCGTAACGGAAAGATGACAGTAAAGTCAGAGCTGGTCGATGTATTATTCCGCGGACTGGATGCATTGGAAAACTATTTGGACAGCATTATCAATACGCAGGATGAGGGAACCAACGACAATCAGGATATCATCGACGGCTTGCAGAAGATTATGCAGGATGGTCTTGGAGCAACAGCAGCTCCTGCACCGGCACCTACAGAGGAAAAGCCTGCAGAGAAAGAAAAGAAGACAGAGCTTGCAGGCAAGAAGTTGAAGCTTGCAGAGCATGAGCTGAAGGCAGCGCTGAAGGCCAAAGAGCAGAAAGAGAATGTATTCAATATTACCGTGTACATACAGGAGTCCTGTATCTTAAAGGCAGCAAGAGCTTTTCTTGTGTTTAAGGCATTGGAGGATATCGGTGATATTATTAAGTCTGTACCGGAGGTACAGGATATTGAGGATGAAAAGTTCGATTTCGATTTTTCGATTATCCTTTTGACCACAGAGTCGCTTGAAAAAGTAAAAGCATTGATTAATAATGTTTCGGAAATTAAGGATGCGGTGATTACTCATGCAGAGCTTCCGGATGTTCCGGTAACGACCGAGTCTGCACCGACGGGTGCCGCAGCTGCAGCAACTGCAACCGCATCGTCCGTAGAGGTACAGAAGAAGGATACGGCAAAGGCTACAACGAAGCAGGCTGCAAAGCCGGCAGTAAACCGTTCGGTACGTGTCGATATCGAAAAGCTGGATGACTTGATGAATCTGGTCAGCGAGCTGATTATCGCAAAGAATGGTTTGGTATCCATGAATGGTGCTGAGAGTGCGGCAAGTCAGAGCGGCGGCTTTAACGAGCAGATTGAATATCTGGAGCGTATTACCACCAATCTGCATCAGTCGGTAATGAAGGTACGAATGGTGCCGATTGAAAGTGTAGTAAATCGTTTCCCACGTATGATTCGTGATTTGAGCAAGAAGTTAGGCAAGAAGATGGAACTGTACATGACCGGTGAGGATACCGAGCTTGATCGTACCGTAATCGATGAAATCGGTGATCCGCTGATGCACTTACTTCGTAATGCAGCAGACCATGGTTTGGAATCCAACGAGGAGCGTGTTCGTTTAGGTAAGCCGGAGACCGGTTCGATTTTCCTGGATGCATATCAGGAAGGTAACAACGTAGTTATTGAGGTAAGAGATGACGGTAGCGGTATCAATGTAGAGAAGGTAAAGCAGAAGGCACTGAACCGCGGTACGATTACACCGGAGCAGGCAGAGGTTATGACCGACAAGGAAATCATCGACCTGTTGTTCCGTCCAAGCTTCTCTACGGCGGAGCAGATTTCGGATGTATCCGGACGAGGCGTTGGACTTGATGTAGTAAAGACAAAGATTGAAGCACTTGGCGGTAGCATCGAGACAAGAACAGCACTTGGTGAGGGCAGCAACTTTATCATCCGTCTGCCGTTGACACTTGCAATTATTCAGGCACTGATGGTAGAGCTTGGAAATGAGAAGTATGCGATTCCGCTCGGAAGCATTGATATCATTGAGGATGTTCCGGTTGAGGAAATCAAGTATGTAGGTAACAAGGAAGTAATCAATCTGCGTGGTACGGTTATTCCGTTGATTCGTCTCTACAAGGTACTGGATGTAGAAAGCAGCAACGAAGAACCGGAGAGCCTGACTGTTGTTATCGTAAAGAAGGGTGACAAGTCTGCCGGTCTGATTGTAGACAATCTGATCGGACAGCTGGAAATCGTTATTAAGTCCATCGGTAAATATATCAATAACAGTAAGATGATTAGTGGCGCAACCATTTTAGGTGATGGTGAAATTGCTCTGATTCTTGATGTTAATGCATTAGTATAGGGAGGGCTTAAGCATGGAAGAGAACAAGAGAGAACAGGTTGAAGCAAAGCAGTATATTGTAGTAAAGTTAGGAAATGAGCAGTACGGTATTGATATCCAGTATGTAGACAATATCGTAAGAATGCAGAGAATCACCAGAGTTCCGAAGGCACAGTCTTATTTTAACGGTGTAATCAATATCCGTGGTGAAATCATTCCGGTAATGAGTCTCCGTATGAAATTCGGTTTGGAGCCGGACGAGTTCAAGAATGCGACAAGAATTTTGATTATCAAGATTGAGCCGCAGGCTGCGATTGGTATGATTGTGGATGAAGTAAAGGAAGTAATTACTTTAGGCGATGAGAGTATTGACCGCATCATAGATACCAACGATGAGAAGAACGCTTATCTCATGGGTGTAGGTAAGTTGACAGACAGCTTAGTATCTCTGCTGAATGTTCCGGCAGTTGTAGTCGAAAAAGAAAGTGCAGTGTAAGCTTACACAGGGTTGTTACACAAGATGTAACAACCCTTGTTAGGCGTTGAAAGGATGTTTGTTATGGCAGAGGTAAAGCTCGAACAAATGGACAATATGCAGTTTGATGTCCTGAGAGAGATTGGAAATATTGGTGCAGGAAATGCTACGACTGCGCTTTCCCAGATGATTAATGCGAAGGTAGATATGAAGGTACCGAAGGTAGATTTGCTGGAGTTTAAGGAGCTGGGAGACCTGATTGGCGGAGCAGAAAACATTGTAGTAGGTATTTTGCTGACGTTAGAAGAGGACATAGACGGTATGATGATGTTCCTGATGGAAAAAGGTGCCGCCAGAAGTATGGTACGGGTAATGATGGGAGCCTATGCCTCCGAGGATGAAAGTGCAGATTTTTCGGAGATGGAGCTGTCGGCATTACAGGAAATCGGTAATATCATTACCGGAGCATATCTTTCTTCCTTGTCAACCCTGACCAATATGACGATTGTTGCCAGTATACCATATATGGCAATTGATATGGCGGGGGCTATTTTGAGCGTTCCGGCAATTGAATTCGGAAAAATCAGTGATAAGGCATTGCTGATAGAAACGGAGTTTGGAGATGCAACTGAGGTGGTAAACGGATATTTTATTCTGATTCCGACGTTGGACTCCTATAGTAGTATTCTTACTTCACTGGGATTATAGGAGCGCTTATGGGAACGATGGTAAAAGTAGGTATGGCAGACTTAAATGTATGTCTGCCGCCGGATGCGATTACGACCCTGGGACTTGGTTCCTGTGTCGGAGTAGTGCTGTATGACCCGACGCATAAAATATCAGGCATGGTTCATGTAATGCTTCCGGACAGTACAAAAATACGAAATAATGAGAATGTAGCAAAATTTGCAGATACCGGAATCGAAGAGTTACTTCGTAAGATTCTGGCGTTAGGAGCATCCCGCTCGGCATTGGTTTCCAAGATTGCAGGCGGGGCGCAGATGTTCGCATTTCGAACAGACAATGAAATGCTGAAGGTTGGCAGCCGCAATGTGGATGCAGTAAAAGCAAAGCTGGCGGAATTAAAGATTCCGGTGCTGGCAGAGGATACCGGTCTGAATTACGGACGTACCATTGAATTTTATCCGGATACCGGTAATTTACTGATAAAGTCCGTAGGCAAGCCGACAAAAACAATATAGGGGATATTGATTGAATGAAAAAGGATCACAACATATCAGCATTGATTACGCTGCTGGCAGGAGCCATTGCAGTATTGTGCTGTTTAATCAATAAGACACCGCTTTTGGATACGTTGAAGTGTTTGGTGATTGTATTAATACTGTTTTTAATCATCGGTCGAATCGCAGAGCGAGTGATTCAGCGGATTACGCAGGCGGCAGAGGAAGCGGCGGCAGAAGCAGAAGAAGCAGCCAGAGCCGCAGCCGAGGCAGCGGCAGCTGCGGAAGCAGAAGCAGAGAGTTCGGAAACGGACGAAGAAAAGGAAGAGGACGCAGAGAATACCAAAGCACAGAAATAAACTGGGGCGAAGAGGTTCTTTTGTGAATAAGGAGTGAAGTGTAGTATGGGGACAGATGCAAAACAGAAGCTGTGGGAGGAATACAGCAAAAAAGCAACACCGCAGCTGCGGGAACAGCTCATATTGGAATATGCCGGGTTGGTCAAAATCGTAGCGGGCAGATTGAGCATGTATCTGGGTAATAATGTGGAATATGATGACCTTGTCGGATATGGTACCTTTGGTTTGATTGATGCCATAGACAAATTTGATTATGACAAGGGAGTAAAATTCGAAACCTATGCTTCGCTTCGTATCAGAGGAGCAGTGCTGGATCAGATACGAAAAATGGACTGGCTTCCGCGAACGCTCAGACAAAAGCAGAAAAAGCTGGATGCGGCCTATCAGAAAATTGAGGTAGAATCCGGCAGAATCGCAACCGATGAAGAAATTGCTCAGGAGCTGGAGATTTCCGTAGAAGAGCTGGAGAGCTGGCAGGTACAGACGCAGGTAGGAAATCTGGTTTCCCTGGATGAGTATATGGATCAGGGTGAGGGTCGTTTGGAGAACGAAGTGAGTGAGGATTACGTTCAACCGGAACGCATCGTAGAGCAACAGGAATTAAAAGAAATTCTTGCAAAAACACTGAAGGATTTAACGGAGAAGGAACAGAAGGTAATTTACTTGTATTATTACGAGGAATTAACGCTAAAAGAAATCAGCGCAATTTTGGAAGTATCAGAATCCAGAGTTTCGCAGTTGCATACCAAAGCTTTACAAAAAATGCGATTAAAATTAGGCGGAAATATGGAGTTATTTCTAGGGTAGCCGCAAAAAGAACGGAGGGTTTATTTGGGAAATAGAAATGCTTATTTTCAATTAGAGAACTGCGCGGATGGCATGTATCTGTTGCTTTATCCGGGAACAGACAGTACGCTGTTAAGCTACAGCGAAATCGACGACTATCTGCAGAAGGCGCGTATTGAATACGACAAGATAGAAGTCATGAAGGCATTAAATGTATTTAAAGAGTATAAGCGAATTCGCTTAAACAGTACACCGCAGTCGATGCCGGAAAAGGAACGGTTGATTGTAACCGTTTCGCCGGACCATCGAACCGCAGTGGGACGTTTTTATCCGGCGGCTGCAGGCGGCGAAAAGCTGACGCAGGACGATATCATTTCCGATATGGTTCATGCCGGAGTTAAGTATGGAGTAATTCAGGAATCGATTGACAGCTTTTTGGAAAACCGTCAGTATTGTACGGATTATCCGCTTGCAAAGGCAATGCTTCCGGTGGAAGGCAGCAATGCGGTAATCACATATCACTTCAATACCGACCCGTCGAGAAAGCCGAAGCTGAATGAGGATGGTACGGTAGACTTCCATCAGATTGAGAGCATTAGTGCGATTAAGGCGGATGATTGTCTGGCAACCTTGACACCGGCAGTGATGGGCAAGCCGGGTATCGACGTTACGGGCAGAGTTATCGCACCGTTAAAGGTGCAGGTAAAGAACCTGCGTGCCGGACAGAATCAGTATCTTTCGGAGGATGGCTTGAAGCTTTACTCCAAGGTAAGCGGTCACGCGAGCTTGGTGGATGGTACGGTATTCGTATCCAATGTATATGAGGTAAAAGCAGATGTAGATACCTCGACCGGTGATATTGATTACGACGGCAATGTTACGATTCATGGCAGTGTCATTACCGGATATACGGTGCATGCCAAGGGCGACATTATCGTAGAAGGCGTAGTAGAGGGAGCCGAGTTAGTCGCAGGCGGCGACATTATTTTGAAGCGTGGTATTCAGGGCATGAGCCGAGGCAGACTGATTGCAGCGGGTAATGTTGTATCAAAGTTTATCGAGAATGCGGAAGTAAAAGCAGGCGGATATATCACCACCGAAGCAATTCTGCACAGTCGCGTAACTGCAACCGGTGAGATTGTCGTTAGTGGAAAGAAGGGCTTTATTACCGGCGGAGAGATTCGCTCGGGTGCAAGTATTTCCGTAAAGACGGCAGGTTCGCCGATGGGTACGGCTACCCTGCTTGAAATCGGTCATGATCCGGGTCTGATGGAGGAGTATCACCGTCTGGACAAAGAGCTTCCGGAGATGGAAAAGGAACTGGAGAAGTGTGAACAGGTTCTGAATCTTCTGTTAAAGAGAATGAAGGCAGGAGAGACTCTGGATGCGGACAAGATGATTATGATGAAGAATGCCAAGAACTCCAGAGATGAGCTTCAGATAAAGATTCAGAAGACCTTGGAGCGCATCGAAGAATTGTCGGGAGATGCCACCTCTGAGGCGGCAGGCTGCCTTAGAATCGAGGGTATGATTTATCCGGGCTGTAAGGTAATTCTTTACAACAACATATATCATGTACGTTCGGAATTAAAATATTGTCGTTTGGTTAAGAGCGGCGCAGATGTAAAGATGATTGAATATTTATAAAAAGTAACCCGCGGTAACTGCCGCGGGTCAGCTTTGATTTAGAAAGGAGGCGGCGAAATGGCAATTACTCCGATTGAAGCAGCAGCGTTTCTGCCAAAGTCACAGGAAGTGTCGTTTCAACGACAGACAGAGGTACAGAAGCCGGTCAATGAACAGGTTGTGATGCAGACCGTGAAAACAGAGCGCGACAAGCAGAACAGCGAAAAAACATTGCAGCTGACCAAAACAGACCAGCAGGAATATCGCTATGACGGAAGCAGCGGCAACGGAAAAGGAATGCTGTACGAGCGCCGCTCCAAGCAGGGAAAAAAGAAGAAAGAGACGATACAGGGAGATACCGCAACACAGGGCTTTGATATGCGGATATAAGAAAAACGTGCTTACGTCCCGTAGTTCGGGTTGCGGCAAGAATGGAGAGTTAAGATGGGCGGATTAGAAATCGCAATCATAATTATAGGAGCAATATGTCTCCTTGTCAGTTTTCTTCTTCCGAGTAAGAAGGAGGCGGCAGGTGAGGAGCTTCCGAGTGAAGAATTAGAGCAGGTGATGCGCAGAATGCAGGAAAATTCGGCGCTTCAGGAGGAAGAGCTGGAGAAAAAGGTTCAGGCAATTTTAGAAAAAAGCAGTGCGCAGCTTGTATCCGAAGCGGAAGAGGATATGAATCGCCTGTCAAATGAGAAAATTATGGCGATTGATGAGTTTTCCAATCAGATTCTCGCCAAAATAGAAAACAACAATCAGGAGGTTGTTTTCTTGTATGATATGTTCCAGCGCAAGGAAGAAGAAATGAAGTCTGCCATGAATAAGCTGGAGCAGAGTCGAAGAGAGAACAAAGAATTGTTGGAACGCTTGGAGGAAGTGCAAAAAGGAAAAGGCATGGAAGAAAGCAGACCGACAGGATACAAAGAGCAGACGGACCGGACGGATGGTTTGTTTGAAGCGTCAGACCGAAGAAACGAAGAATCCGAACCGGAAGAGAACGAAGAAATCAATCAGCAGTATCGGACACAGGCAGAGCGTTTGCCGGAGATGGTAAATGAAATGAAGGCAGCGGACGCAGAAGCCACCGGAAGCAACGATACTGGCGAGCGGGAGCGTAAGGAGCGGGTATTGGAGCTTTACCGAAAGGATTACAGCATCAAGGAGATTTCCAAGGAGCTGTCGATGGGCCAGGGAGAGGTAAAGCTGATTGTTGATTTATACGGAAAAGCCGGAAGGTAAAGGAAGACAGCAGGAGGAGCTTTGTGAAAGGAAAATTTTTTGTACGTGGTTTTGGAGTAGGAGTGTTAGCAACCGTACTGCTTTATTCCACGGTAATTATACCGAATAAATATGAATTGTCAGAGGATGAGATTATACAAAAGGCGCAAAAATTGGGTATGGTAATGGAGGATGAGGTGCAGCTGCCGGAACCGACGACAGCACCGACGCCGACCGGTACGGAGGAAGTGACGCCGGAGCCGACCGAACCTGCAGCACCGACTAAGCCGGAGGAGCCGGAGGGGATTCCGAGTCCGACAAGTATACCGGATATAACAGAACCGCCGGAAGCAACGGATGTACCGGTACCAACGGAGCCGGAAATACCGACCGAGAAGCCGACCCCGACCGTGGCACCGAGTCCGACGGAGAAGCCGACGCCAACCGTAGCACCGACCCCAACTGTGGCACCGACCCCAACGGAAAAGCCGACCCCAACTGTGGCACCGACCCCAACGGAAAAGCCAACACCAACCGTGGCGGAGGCCCCGACCGAAAAGCCGGAACCAACCAGTACACCGACTCCAACCGAAGAGCCGGAAGCCACGAAGGCACCGAGTCTGACGGAGACAGAGAGTAAGCCGGAGTATTATAAGATTAAGGTAACACATGGTATGTCCTCGGATCAGTTTGCTGCCAAAGCGGAAGAAATTGGTCTGGTAGAAGATGCGGGAGATTTCGATTGGTATATCATGAAAAAAGGAATGGCATACCGGATTCAGGATGGAACTCATGTGATACCGGCAGGCAGCACCTATGACGAAATTCTTGAAATCGTGACAAGATAGCAAAAAAACACTTGCATTATTGAAAATAGTATGGTAGACTACTAAGGTCGCAAAAAGCACGTAACAGTGCGCAGGTTCCGGGTGCCGCAGTCCGAAATGGATATTGGTTGGAGCCTTGAGGGTCCTGTTACGGAAGAAAAACCAAATGGAGGAAAAAGACATGAGCGTTATTTCAATGAAGCAGTTACTTGAAGCAGGTGTACACTTTGGACACCAGACCAGAAGATGGAACCCTAAGATGGCAGAGTACATCTATACCGAGAGAAACGGTATCTACATCATCGACTTACAGAAGTCTGTAGGTAAGGTTGATGAAGCTTACTATGCAATCAAGGACATCGTAGCAAACGGTGGTAAGGTTCTTTTCGTTGGTACAAAGAAGCAGGCTCAGGATTCCGTTAAGTCCGAGGCAGAGCGTTGCGGTATGTACTATGTAAACGAGAGATGGCTTGGTGGTATGCTTACCAACTTCAAGACCATTCAGTCCAGAATTGCTAGATTAAAGCAGATTGAGACCATGTCTCAGGACGGTACCTTCGATGTACTGCCTAAGAAGGAAGTTATCGAGTTAAAGAAGGAATGGGAGAAGTTAGAGAAGAACCTTGGCGGTATCAAGGATATGAAGGATATTCCGGATGCTATCTTCGTAGTAGATCCAAAGAAGGAAAGAATCTGTATTCAGGAAGCACATACATTAGGTATTCCGTTGATTGGTATCGCAGATACCAACTGTGATCCGGAAGAACTGGATTATGTAATCCCAGGTAATGACGATGCAATCAGAGCAGTTAAGCTTATCGTTGCTAAGATGGCAGATGCTGTTATTGAGGCAAATCAGGGTGTTCAGATGACTGATACTACTGAGGAAGTTGTTGAGGAAGCAGTAGAGGCATAATTGCGCGCATAAAATGCAGCAGTTGACAAGCTGAGAACAATCAGGCACAGCAGGTTCACATACCATGTGGACTTGCTGTATATTAAAAATAACGGAGGGCATTACAATGGCTGAGATTACAGCAAAGATGGTAAAAGATTTGAGAGAAATGACCGGCGCCGACATGATGGATTGTAAGAAGGCTCTTGCTGAGACAAACGGTAATATGGACGAGGCTGTAGAGTTCTTAAGAAAGAACGGACAGGCTAAGGCTGAAAAGAAGGCAGGCAGAATTGCAGCAGAGGGTATCTGTAAGATTGCTGTAGACGGTGACAAGGTTGCTGCAGTAGTAGAGGTTAACTCTGAGACTGACTTCGTAGCAAAGAATGAGCAGTTCCAGGAGTTTGTAGGCAACGTTGCAAATCAGGTGATTTCCAGCAACGCAGCTGATGTAGATGCTCTGCTTGCTGTGACATATGCAGCAGATACTACTAAGACGGTAAAGGAAGCTTTGGTAGAGAAGGTAGCAACCATTGGTGAAAATTTAAGTATCAGAAGATTTGCAAAGGTTGTAGCTGAGAATGGTTGTGTAGTATCTTATACTCACGGCGGTGGAAGAATCGGCGTTATCGTTGAGTCTGCTACTGACGTAGTAAACGATGCAATCAAGGAAGCAATGACCAACGTAGCAATGCAGATTGCAGCTCTTTCTCCAAAGTATGTATGCAGAGACGAAGTTGATGTAGCTTACCTTGAGCATGAGAAGGAAATCATCAAGGCTCAGATTATGAACGATCCGAAGGAGTCCCAGAAGCCGGAGAAGGTTATCGAGGGTATGATCAGCGGACGTATCAACAAGGAATTAAAGGAAATCTGCCTTGTAGATCAGGTATATGTAAAGGCTGAGGATGGAAAGCAGACCGTAGGTCAGTATGTTGCACAGGTTGCAAAGGAGAACGGTGCAAACTTCTCCATCAAGAAGTTCGTTCGTTTCGAGACTGGTGAAGGTCTTGAGAAGAAGCAGGAAGACTTCGCAGCTGAGGTTGCAGCACAGCTCGGCTAATTCACGATTTGTTCGTGGATAGGTATCTGTAAAGCAGATACCAATAGAATAATATAAAATTCAGGCTCCGAAAGCCTTGCATTTACAGTGGTTTCGCTGTAAGTGCAAGAGTCTTCGGAGCTTTTCGTATTAACCACACATTTGTTTGGAATTGTTAGAAAAATTCACAAAAAACTCTTGTAAAGTCTGTCGAAAAGTGGTAAAATACAGGTAGATTACAAAAACAAGAGAGGTGGATTCTATGCACATAAGTGAGGTTATTGATTTACAGTTGCTGGAACAGATTATGAGAGATTGGTCGAATGCGACAGGTATGGCAACGATTGCAGTAGACCACGAAGGAAAGTATTGTTCCGGAGAAATCGGATTTACAGATTTTTGTATTAAGTATACCAGAGGCTCTGCCGAAGGTTTGAGACGTTGTGTGAAGTGCGACAACGAATGTAAGGGTACATATTTTTGTCATGCGGGTCTGATGGATTTTAGTGCAGATATCGTGGTAGACGGACATTATTTAGGCAAGATTATCGGCGGTCAGATTTTACCGCAGGAGCCGGACGAGGAGAAGTTCCGTCAGCTGGCAGTGACGTTCGGTATTGACCCGGATGAGTATATCGCAGCATTACGCAAGATTCCGGTACGTTCCGAAACGGCGATTCGTTCTTCTGCGAAGCTGCTGGGAGATATCGTAAATATGCTTGTTGAATTTGAATATAACAAGAAGAATGAGTCAAACAAGCAGGATGGCTTGAAGGAAAGCGTGATGCGTGCCAGTGCATTAATCAAAGAGATGAACGAAATGTCTCTTTCCTTGAACAAGATTGAGAGCAAGCAGAACATCCTGTCGCTGAATGCTAGTATCGAGGCTGCGAGAGCAGGTGAAGCTGGTAGAGGCTTTGCGGTAGTAGCACAGGAGGTTTGTAAGCTGGCTTCGAATTCTACACAGATTAACAGCAACATCAAAGCAGTTTTGAACAAGCTGAACGCAGAAGTAGAGAACATGGTTGAAATGGAAAAATAAAATACGAGCAACGAGGTGTGGAAGATGAACTATTTATCTGAGTTTTGTGGCTCATTGGTTTTTCTTTTGGGAGGATATGCATATATGTGTAATATTTCCTTAAAGAAAACATTAGTAGGGAAATTGAATTACATCGAGTTAGTAGTAGCATGGAGTTTGGCAGTAGGTTTGGGTCTTGCAGTGGCGGCAACCACGGGTGGTCCGGCATTGTTAAATCCGGGCGTGGTATTTGGACAGGTTATCTGGAACGGAATGGCGATTTCGGATGCAATCATCTATCTGCTGATGGAATTTTTAGCAGCAGGCGCAGCCGTTTTGATTTGTATGGTATTCTTCTGGGATTCGTTCAAGGCGAGCGCAGATATGCCAAAGAGAGGCATCTTTTCTGCATATCCGGTTGAAAAGAACATGGTATTAAATTTTGTTCAGGAAATCATAGCAACCTTTGCATTTTTGTTCTTAGTGTTTGTTGGAATTATTTATGCCAAGGGCAATCCGCTGGTTATTGGTGCAGTCGGCTTTGCAGCAGTAGCACTGATTTCATTATCCTTGAATAGTACCGGTTTTAGTATGAACGCAATGCGTTCCGTATTCAGTAGCGTTTGGTTTGCACTTCTTCCGATTCCAAACAAGGGTAAGGAAAAGGTGGATTGGAGTTATCAGTTGATTGTCAACTTGGTAGGCTCCAGTATCGGCGGTATTTTAGCGGTTATTGCCACCTCTGTGATTGCAGGCGCGTTATAAGGAATATAATATTAGAAAAGTGATACGATAAGCTATTTAAGAAGCAAACGGTTATTTGGTAAAGAAGACTAAATGGCTGTTTGCTTTTTAGTACTTATTTATCTTGACAAAGGAACAAAGATTTGATAAATTAAATTTAAAATAGTAAAGTAGTAGAGAAATGAAGGCTTGTATTCGAGCATAAAATACTATATTCATATTGGTTAACCACGTTTGTCCAATCCCCAAAAGCGAGGCTGAAAATAGGATTTCGACCCCAGAATGTCGGAAAGGTTCGTTATGCTTACCAAAAAAAGCAGAAATAATGCTAAAGGAGAGCTGTAGTATGACTAAAGGGGATAAAAGAGTTATTACTTTGGGATTATCGTTTGTTTTGGCTTTAGCGTCAGGAAACGCGCATGTTGCAAAAGCTGCAGAGGTTTATACCGGTTCGCAGATGACGGAAGAACAGAAGGTTGCAGTAAGTGGATTTTTGAATGATTTGGAACTGACCGATGATTTTGCTGTTTATGCAGATACAATGGTAACTGATGGTGAAGGACGCCATGTCGATGGAAATGCTGCGGTTAACGAGGTTGTAACGACGGACAACAATACAGGTGAGATTAGATTTGATGCAAACACGAGAGGCGCACAGAGCGAAGAGGGATATTCTTATGTAGGAAGCGGTATTATTGGCAATACCGGAGAGAATGCGACCAAATATCAGGATGCGCTTATTGTCGGAGATGACGTGACTTATGCGTCGGGAGAAAGCTTCGAGGCATGGATTGAAGAAAAGGGAATTAATGTGATTCATGCAGGAACACAGGAATATCAGGATTATTTAGAAGAGAACCCGGAGATTGCAGAGCAGCTTGATATCAATGGAAATTTGGTTGATATTGCGGAAAGCGGAGAGGCTTTGCAGGATGCTTTTACCACTGCGCAGGAAAAAATAGTGGAAGATGCAGAGAAGGAAGCAATAGAGACCTTTGATACAATTACACAATTATATGAGACGGAAAATGGTGTTATTGTAGCCAATTTGGATGTTTCGGCATTAACGAATGGAAGTTATACGGCTTATGATTCGTTGATTCGAATGCTCCAAAGTAATACCAACAATGTTGTTACGATGATTAATTTAGATGTTGATGAAGATGAGACTTCTTTGGTGTTTAATACTTGGTTAAATAATGTAGACTGTGATGCCAATGCAAGTGCAAATTCTCAATATCTGATTTGGAATTTTGGAAATTATGATGGCGAGATTAAGGTGAATGCAACTCAGGCAGGTGTGTTTGTCGCACCGAATGCAGCGATTATCAATAGCTCGACCGTATGTGGTGCGGTGGTAGCGGACACATATATCATTTCCAATGCAGGAAATGAGGTTCATGGAGTTCTTGGACGTGATCCATTGCCAACGGAAGCGCCGACCGCGACGCCAACGGAAGCTCCGACTGCGACGCCAACGGCAGTTCCAACGACGACGCCAACGGAAGTGCCAACAGCAACGCCAACGGAGGCACCGACCGCGACGCCAACGGCAGTTCCAACAGCAACGCCAACGGCATTGCCAACAGTGGCGCCAACAGAAGTGCCGACAGAAGCGCCGACCGCGACGCCAACGGAGGCACCGACCGCGACGCCAACGGAAGCGCCAACAGCAACGCCAACGGAAGCACCGACAGTAACGCCAACCGTAGCGCCAACCGCGACGCCAACGGTAACCCCAACGGTAGTTCCAACAGCAACGCCAACGGCATTGCCGACAGTGACTCCAACAGAAGCGCCGACCGCGACGCCAACGGTAACCCCAACGGCATTGCCAACGGAAGCGCCAACGGCATTGCCAACAGAAGTGCCGACAGAAGCGCCGACCGCGACGCCGACGGAGGCACCGACCGCGACCCCAACAGTAACGCCGACACCAGATCCGGTAGCGGAAGCTTCGGGTTCAATCGCAATTCCGGATCCGGAACCAACAGTGACACCAGATCCGGAGCCGACGGCAACCCCAATTCCAGACCCGGAACCTGAGGTGGAAGAAATAATTGAGATTGAGGACGAAGAAGTGCCGGAAGGAACGCCGGTAATGGAAGAAGATGGTGGAGAAGAGGAAGAAGAGGAGGAAATTGAAATTATTGACGATGAGCCGCCTCTTGGATTACCAAAGACCGGTTTGGCAGATTCTGCTTGGTTTTATGCATCGGGAGCTTTTCTGATTATGATGGGTATCTTAATATCTGATAAGAAAAGAAAGCATAAAAATGCATAATAGCCGCAACGTATTTATATAATGAACCGATTAAAATTCCTTGTAGCAACTATTTTGTTACAAGGAATTTTTTGTATGAAGGAAGTAATCGCTTCGCGATTATTTTCTTTCATACAAAACCCTTCGGGAAAATGCAAAGCGAACAAAATGTTGGGTATTTTTTCTTAAAGCAAAACTGCAAATCTGCCGATAAATAAGACAGTTACAAGGAATTAAGCAAGTGCAAAGCAGATGGCAAAATGCAGAAGGAAGCCTATGGAAGAAAAATACGAGCATTTGGATATTACGATAAAACTGGATATTCCGGCGGGCGGCAATTATGATTTGGTGCTGTATGATAAGCAGGGAAAGCAGGTCGGGGTGGTCTGGAATAACAAAAACGATGGCAGGAATGTGACCTTTTCCCTTTCGACGCAGCAGGAGAATGTGTTTTATATTATATATCCGCAGTTGGCAGAAATGCAAAGCTATGGCTGGGCATGGAGGGAGCGATTGCAGGAGGGGCAGGAAAAGCCGGTTGAGAGAGTAACTGGAAAGAGCAGCCCGGAAAAATCTGCTGCCAGTTATAATGAACAATTAGAACAAGCATGGCTGATTGAAGAAAAGCGGCAGTGGGAATACGAGCAGGAAGCATAAAAAATGAAAAGAAAATAGAGGGAGCAATACGGAAATGAATCGTATTTTGTTGGTTGAGGATGATGCGTTGATTGTAGAAAGTCTGACCTCCTTTTTGAAAACGGAGGGCTTTGAAGTAAAAGCCGTACCGGGACAAAAGGAGGCTTTGGATTGTTTGGACAGCGAGCGTTTTGATTTGGCCCTTTTGGATATTACTTTGCAGAATGGCAATGGTTTTTCACTTTGTGGAGCAATGCGGCAGGAATATGATGTTCCGGTTATTTTTTTGACGGCATCAGGAGAGGAATATAGTGTTGTGGCGGGACTGGATATGGGAGCGGAGGATTACATCCGCAAGCCGTTCCGCCCAAGGGAGCTGGTGTCGCGTATTCGGACGGTGTTACGCAGAACCGGAAAGCATCATAGACTTATCCGGTTTTATAGTCTTTGTGTGGATATGGAGAAAGCACAGGTAACGAAAAACGGACAGGAAATTTTTCTTTCGGCACTCGAATATCGGTTGCTGTTGATTTTTTGCCAAAATCAAGGTATTGTATTAACGAGAGAAAAGCTGTTAGAGGAGCTGTGGGATATTGCCGGAGAGTATGTAAATGACAATACCCTGACGGTATATATCAAGCGGCTGAGGGAAAAAATCGAAGATGACCCGGCGAAGCCGGAAATGATAAAAACGGTACGCGGCATGGGGTATCGGGCATAAAGCTGCTCGTAGCTAAGGAGAAAATGCTGCTGCCGAAGGAGATGGAGAGGAAATTCGATGCGAAATCAGGATACAAGAATATGGCTTACCGTTTCGGGGCTTCTAATCGTTGCGGCTACGCTGGCGGGCTTTTCGATTGCAACCGCGGCAGGGATATTGGTGCTTGCGGTAACGCTTGCATTTGCCGGAGCAGGCTTACTGCTTTATCGCAAACGAAACCGGCAGATACAGGCATTGTCGGAGGAATTGAACCGATTGCTGCATGAGGATTATTCCATACGCTTTGATGATTATCAGGAGGGGGATTTGGCAATTCTGGCAAATGAACTGTCCAAGGTAACCATTCGTCTGAAGGAGCAGGCAGAGAGTCTGGGAAAAGAAAAAAGGCAGCTGGCAGATTCGATTGCGGATATTTCGCATCAGATTCGAACGCCGCTGACTTCGCTGAATTTGTTACTTGCGGCGGTAGGAAAGAAGGAGCTTGCGCCGGAGGAGCAGCGCAAGAAGCTGTTTCAGGCAAAGCGCCTGACCGGTCAGATTGAGTGGTTGATAGAAGCCTTATTAAAGCTGGCAAAATTAGATGCGGGAAGCGTGGTATTCGAACAGCAAAAGGTGTGTGTAAAGGAGCTGGTCAAGGCCGCCGTAGAACCGTTGCTGGTACCGATGGAATTGCGGGAGCAGCAGCTTACGCTGGAGCTTGCGGAGGATGCGGTTTATTCGGGGGATTTTGCATGGAGCAAGGAAGCGCTGGGAAATGTACTAAAAAACAGTGTGGAGCATATTGGGGACGGAGGAACAATACACATTCGGGCAACACAGAATGTGATTTATACCGAGCTTGTCGTGTCGGACGACGGACCGGGGATTGCTACAGAGGATTTGCCGCACCTGTTTGAACGCTTTTATAAGGGCAAATATGCCGGAGAGCAGAGTGTGGGCATAGGTCTGGCATTAGCAAGAGCAATAGTAGTACAGCAGAACGGTACCATAC